>DASTQY010000054.1:0-3582 GCA_035761525.1 Nitrospira sp.
AACGGTTGTCGATGATCCCAAGCCCGAAACGCTCAACGAGATCCATGGGCTCAAGCGCCAGCTGCTGTTTGTACGACGGGCCGTCTGGCCCCTACGGGATGTGATGAACAACCTGTCGCGTTCAGACTGTCCGTTCCTCCAGGAAGCCACCAAGCTGTTCTTCCGCGACGTCTACGACCATGTCGTGCAGATCGTCGATACCATCGAAACGCTGCGCGAGATGGTCTCGGCCAGTTTGGATATTTATCTCTCAAGCGTCAGCTATCGCCTGAATGCCGTCATGCGGGTGTTGACCGTCATTACCACCATCTTCATGCCGCTCAGCTTTATCGCCAGCATTTATGGCATGAACTTCGAACACATGCCGGAGCTGAAATCGACGTGGGGTTATCCGATCGTGCTGGCCGCGATGACGGCGGTTGGGCTGGGGATGCTGCTCTTGTTCAGGAACAAACGGTGGCTGTAGGGGTGCCCGCTCTCTCCCGCTGCAAGCCAAGGGTACAGCCAAAACATTTTCCCCTCAGACCCTTAGAGCGTTGGACTCGGTATGCGAACGATGGCCTGCTCGCAGGCCAGGCTCACTGAAGTGTCGTGGGTATGCAGGACGAAGTGTCCGACTAGTCGTTTTGAACCTCAACGCGATCCACGAAGTACGGCGTGTCGCCGAAGCAGGTCGTGGGCAGATAACGGTATTCTTTGTAATGGAGTACGACGCGTTTGCCCATCGCCTCGGATAGCAGATCCGCCACAGCATCGTCCCAGACTGTAAATTCCCACAGGACAGGCGCGGTGCCGGGGACCGTCGTCATGGCAAGTTCTCCCTCATGGGTCTTGCAAAACCATCCTTTTTTGGAAAATTTCTGAACGTAGCCGGCACGATTGCCGTCAGAGTAACTGTAGTTAAAGGCGACGAGGAGCACGCCGGCGGCCAGGAACAAAAGTACTAAGAAGAAGCGGGGTCTAAACAGCCACATGGGAAACACAATCGCCGCCCAGTTCGTGCGGTCCTTCCAGACTCAGGATGGGAAATCGGAGAACAACCACGGGGCCTCAGCCCTGCGCCGGGCTTCATAGGCTGCGATCGCCGGCTCGTGCTCTAACGTCAAGCCGATCGAATCCAGTCCGCGATACAGGCAATCCTTCCGGAACGGATCAATCGAGAATCCATACACTGTGCCGTCGGGAGTCGTCACGGTCTGTTGACCGAGATCGATCGTGGCCCGATACTGTGGCATCGCCATTACGTCCCTCATCATCGACTCCACGGCGTCGGCTTGCAAAACGACCGGCAGGATACCGTTCTGAAAACAGTTGCTATAAAAAATGTCCGCAAAACTGGACGCGATGACGCAACGGAATCCCTGATCTAGTAAAGCCCAAGGCGCGTGTTCACGCGACGAGCCGCAGCCGAAGTTGTCGCGGGTCAAAAGGATGGTGGCACCCTGGTACCGGGGCTGATTCAAGAAGAACAAAGGATCCGGAGAACCGTCCTTCTGCTTGCGCCAGTCAAAAAACAGGCCTTCGCGGAGCCCGGTGCGCTTGATCGTCTTGAGAAACTGCTTCGGGATAATTTGATCGGTGTCGACATTGACCCGATCCAGTGGAGCCACCAGGCCGGTCAATTCAGTGAACGCTTGCATCAACGTCCTTGCGTGAGAATGTACGGCCGGTCGCTATGACCAGCGCCTGATGTCAACAAAATGGCCTTCGACTGCTGCAGCCACGGCCATGGCCGGCGAAACCAAATGCGTCCGGCCGCCCGCGCCTTGACGACCTTCGAAGTTGCGATTGCTCGTGGAGGCGCAGCGCTCCCCCGGTTGCAGTACATCGGCATTCATAGCGAGGCACATGCTGCAACCCGGTTCTCGCCACTCGAAACCCGCCGCCGTGAAGACGCGATCGAGTCCTTCGGCTTCGGCCTGCTGTTTGATCAGGCCTGATCCAGGAACCACCATCGCCCGGACGGTCTTCGCGATGTGTTTCCCTTTCGCCAGGCTGGCGGCAAGCCGCAGATCCTCCATGCGAGAGTTCGTGCACGAACCGATGAAGACGCGATCGATCCGGATGTCGGTTATGGGCATGTTCGCCTTTAGGCCCATGTAAGCCAGGGCTCGCTCGGCCGCCTGCCGGGCTTTCTCATCAACGATGGTTTTGGGATCCGGAACCTTTCCGTCGACGCCCGTCACCATACCGGGGCTTGTCCCCCAACTCACTTGCGGGGCGATGTCTTCAGCTTTCACGACCACGGTGGCATCATAGGTCGCATCCTCATCGGTCTTGAGATGCTGCCACGCCCGAACGGCTTGATCCCATGCAGCGCCGGTCGGTGCGAGTGGACGACCCTTGATGTAGGCAAAGGTTTTTTCATCCGGGGCGACCATGCCTGCGCGCGCACCGGCTTCGATCGACATGTTACACAGCGTCATGCGCCCTTCCATGCTGAGGCCTCGGATCACGGAACCGGTGTACTCAATGACATACCCCGTCCCGCCGGCGGTTCCGATTTCCCCGATAATGGCGAGGATGACGTCCTTCGCAAAGCATCGATCCGAGAGCACGCCGTCGACACGCACCTCCATGGTCTTCGGGCGCTTCTGAATCAGACATTGCGTGGCAAGCACATGCTCGACTTCGCTGGTACCGATGCCGAAAGCCAATGCGCCGAAGGCGCCGTGCGTCGACGTATGAGAGTCTCCGCACACGATGGTGGTACCGGGGAGCGTAAAACCCTGCTCCGGACCGATCACATGGACGATGCCCTGGCGGATGTCGCTCATGTTGAACAGCGTAATGCCGAGCTCTCTGCAGTTGTCTTCCAGCGTCTGAATCTGTAGGGCGCTGACCCGGTCTTCGATGCCAAGGCGCCGGTCCGTGGTCGGCACATTGTGATCGGGTACGGCCAAGGTGGCGCCTGGACGGCGAGGTCGGCGACCGGCGAGTTTCAATCCTTCGAAGGCTTGTGGCGACGTGACTTCGTGAACCAGTTGTCGGTCGATGTAGAGCAGTGTCGTCCCATCGCGCTCGGCTCGAACGACGTGGGATTCCCAAATTTTGTCGAACAGCGTCTGACCCGCCATCTCCTCTCTACCCCATGACCTTTCTTGCGAGGCGTCATTATACAGAGACTGCCTATAGGATGTACAAGAGCGTTTGCCTTGCCCTCCAGGGACGTGCTACCACGCTGTCGGCATGAGTTCTCAGCCCTGGATGAACCAGACCATTGTGCAGTGGACGCAGCGGCTGCTCGACAGTTACCGGCATTGGATGGGGACAGAATTACTCGAACGAACCGGAGATCCTGAACTGCAAGCTCACGCCTTGTTCGAGTCGCCGGTGGTCGTGGTGTCCCACGGCACGCAAACGGATCCCGTGTTGAATTACGGCAACAGGATGGCCCTCAAATTGTGGGAAATGACCTGGGAGCAATTGATCGAGACTCCATCGCGGCTGACCGCCGAGCCTGTCAACCGTGCTGAGCGGGAATGGATGCTCGAGCAGGCGCGCGTCCGCGGATATCTCGATACGTATCGGGGCGTGAGAGTATCGCGAAGCGGCCGGCGCTTCCTAGTCGAAGGCGCGGTC
>DASTQY010000055.1:0-3585 GCA_035761525.1 Nitrospira sp.
TCGATGAGATCGCCGGTGCCGTCCGAGAGATCAAGCAGGAGCTGCCGATCCAAATCTGCTGCTCCCTGGGATTGATGAACGAAGGCCAAGCCAGACGGCTGAAGGCTGCGGGAGTAGATCGTGTCAACCACAATTTAAACACGAGTGAGTCCTTTCACCGCTCCATCTGCACCACGCACACCTTCCAGGATCGTCTCGCCACGATACGAAACGCGCGGGCAGCCGGCCTCGAAATATGCTCGGGCGGAATTGTCGGAATGGGAGAGCAGGATGACGATCTCATCGATCTCGCCATGGCGCTACGCGACGTGAAACCGGATTCCATCCCGTTGAATGCCCTGCATCCCGTGGGAGGTACTCCGCTGGAGCATTGCGACCACCTCACTCCACAACGCTGTCTAAAAATATTGTGTCTCTTCCGTTTCCTTCACCCCCGCACAGAAATCCGCATTGCCGGCGGTCGAGAACATAACTTGCGCAGCCTGCAACCCTTGGCTCTCTATCCGGCGGATTCTGTCTTTGTAAACGGGTATTTGACCACCCCCGGCGCGCCAGCGCCAGAGGTGTGGGGCATGATTCGTGATCTCGGGTTCACCATCGAAGTGGACTACCAGCCGGCTCCCGCTGACTCGCTCGCCGTGCAGAGGTAACTTTTCCCCAATCGCGTGTGCTTCGCTTCATCTGTCCTGTACCTTTCCACCGTAGACAAGGACTTCTCCTAGTAGGGATTTCCCCTGGTGCTGTGGTGTCATGGGTGTAGAGCATCTCTTACCGGACTCCGATGCGGTATGGCCACAGACGAACGTACAACAACGTGCTCTCCCGGCGTGTACCCACAGGTCATACCGACGAAGGCGCAAGACTCCCCGCTTACAACGGTTAATCTGCCAACGGATTCACGAAGCCTGGCAGAGGTCATTGTCGCTGTCGTTGCGACCATTTTTGCGCTCTATTGGGCCCAACGGTTTTTTATTCCGCTCTTCCTCGGTATCATCCTCGCCTACACATTGAATCCTCTGGTGACATGGATGGAACGGATTAAAATACCCCGTCTCGTCGGGACGACTATCGTAATGATGACATTGCTGTTTGGTGTAGCGCTGGGGACTTTGTCGCTCCGCGGACAAGTCGAGAGAATCTTGGATCAGGTGCCGGATGCGGCCGGGAAATTGTCGGTTGCGCTCAAGGATATGGCCACTCAGCCCAATACCATGCTGAAGGTCCAGGCGGCGGCTCGAGAGATTGAGCAAGCAACCAACCAGGCCGCCAATGGGACGGCCGCTTCGCAAAAACCTCCGACCCGTGTGGTGATCGAAGAGCCGAAATTCAAACTCCTTAACTGGCTCTGGACGGGATCTCTCGGGATGTTCGGCATCATCGGCGAAACAGCGATGATGCTGATCCTCGTGGTATTTCTCCTGTTATCCGGTGACACATTCAAGCGGAAATTAATGCGCATCAGCGGCCCTTCGTTATCGAAGAGAAAGATCACCGCCGCGATCCTCGACGACATCGATCGATCCATCCAGAATTACATGCTCACGCTCCTGATGGCCAATGTCCTGCTTGGAGTTCTGACCTGGCTCGCGTTCCGCTTGGTCGGGCTGGACAACGCCGGCGCATGGGCAGTCGCGGCCGGTGTGTTGCATTTCATTCCTTATCTTGGGCCGGCGCTGACCGCCGTGGCCACTGGGATGGCCGGCTTCATGCAATTCGAGTCCTTGTCCATGGCCATGCTCGTCGCGGCCAGCTCTCTCATCATCGCCATGCTGGTCGGCATGGTTCTCGTCACATGGATGTGCGGCAAGATTTCAAACATGAACACGACTGCCGTGTTTGTCGCGTTGCTGTTTTGGGGGTGGCTCTGGGGAATATGGGGGCTCTTGTTTGCCATTCCTATCACAGGAATGGTGAAGGTGTTTGCGGAGCGCGTCGAAGATCTGCGGCCGGTCGCGGAGTTGCTGAGTGATTGATCTACCGGTCACATTACGCGCGCGGCTAACCGCCAGGATGCGACGTTGTTTCCCCTATCTTTGCAGCCTTGGCATCATAGCGGCGTTTTTCGTCACACTCCGTGAAACGGAGGCCCGTCCGATCGCGGTACGATTTCTTGAAGGGTTGACGCACGGATTCCTTCTCGTTCGGTCCTCTGCCGGTGAGATCATCGGGGATGGCGAGCTGACACAAGTGATGAAAGAAGGCGTGGCCGAAAGCCGTCTGGTGTTCCGCTTCAAAGACGGGTCGCTCCATGATGAAAGAGTCGCGTTTTCACAACAGCGGGTGTTTACCCTAATTCGCTATCAACTGGTACAGCGAGGACCGTCCTTTCCCGAGCAGATCGATGTGACAGTCGATCGAGCGACATCCAAATACGAAGTCCGATCCCGGATGCGAGAAAACGACAACGAAAAAGTTCTCGCAGGAGACATCGATCTGCCCAAGGATGCCTACAACGGCATGATTGTCACGACCCTCTTGAACCTACCAAAGGCCTCAAGCGAATCAGTGCAAGTGCTTGCCTTTACGCCAAAGCCTATGGCTATCCCGCTCGAATTGAGCTTCGTCGGTGAACAAATGATACGAGTGGGAGAGCAGTCCCGGAAGGCATTGCAATACACCTTCAAACCGGATATCGGCCCGATCAAAAAATTCCTAGGGAAGGTGCTCGGGAAGTTGCCGGCCGACTTCCACTACGATTGCCTCATTCTGGCAGACGACGTTCCGAGCTTCGTGCGGTTCCAAGGACCTCTGCAACTGATGGGACCAATTCTGAGCATTGAACTAACAAGTCCTCAAGCGGCGGGACAGCCCGGGGACCAGAAGCATGTGTCCAAATAACGGGCAAGCCTCACATGAATCCCATTTTCAGCCTTTTGATCAAGCAACTGCCGAGACTACTTCCAGTCGTGAAATCCATGCTGGAACGACCACCGTCGAAAAGCACGGAAGAAGGGCGACTGGCGGGTATCGAACAATCCATAGAATGGCTTGCCGAACGTTCAGATGCAGTCGAACGGCGACTCAAGCGGATCACGATACTGGTTGTCGCAGGACTGCTTCTCTCTGTGGTCGCGTTCGTGCTGATGCTGGTCCGTTAGATCCGCTAAACCCCTTGTCCAGAGTCCATGCGGGGATTCAGCATGCCATCGGGCTCGCTCACACACTCAGGGGTGGCCTGCTCCTCGTGAAGCGCCCTGCTCCAGGCAAGATAACCGACATACACCAGGGAGCCATAGAAGGCGGATGCCATATCGCGCTGTGGATCCCAGACGTCCCCCTGATGTCCAACCATGGCCTTCTCGATGTCGGGATGCGCGAACTGCCCGATCCAAGCTTCGACGATTTCCCAGAAGGCGCTGAAACCCAATACGGTCATCACGACCAGATAGGGGAGCAACCAGCCTTTGGCATTGCACCGGCGTCGAAACACTTCGACCAGTGGCAGGGTCATCAGAAAGCCGAAGCTGAAATGCACGATCCGATCGAAATGATTGCGGTGAAAGTCAAACCACCGGTCGAGCCAGTCTCCGACGGGTACCTTGGGATAGGTATAGTGCACTGCGACCGTGTGCAGCGTCAGCCACA
>DASTQY010000056.1:0-2446 GCA_035761525.1 Nitrospira sp.
CAGGGTTACCGTACAAGAGGCGCTCGCGCGCATCGCAGCCGTGGGTTGATTCTCTGCTCTTACTCCTAGGATCTGAATGGCACAGCAAGCACGCCGATCACGCCCTTCCCGCATACAGCGATCTGAGCGGCCATGGCAGATGGTCAAGTCGCTCGCCAAAAAATCGGTAGACAAATGGAACGATGAGCCCGGCCCCCGTTTCGCCGCGGCGCTCGCCTTCTACACAGCGTTCACCATCGTGCCGTTCGTCGTGCTGGTCGTCATGGTCTCGGCGACGTTCATGGGAGAAGAGGCCATCAAAGGAGACTTGCATAAACACGTCGGCGATCTCATCGGCGAGCCGTCCGCCGACGGATTGTTTCATTTGATCGATCAATGGCGGGCGGCTGGATCGCCTGTGTTGAATGAATTGGTGGCGCTGGGCGTCTTCCTTCTCGGGACGGTCCATGTCATGGATCAGCTCAGGGACGCATTGGATTGCATTTGGGGTCTGAAGACCAAACGACCACGGGCGATGATGGCACGGCTCAAGCAGCGATTTGCCTCCGTGTCCGGCCTCTTGGGCATTGCTTTCATCCTGCTCTCTTCGTTGACGCTCAGCGCCTGGTTGAACGTCGGGATTCAGTCTACTTTCGGAGGCATCGGCGGCCCCATGTGGATGCAGAAAGCCATCGGAACCGCCATGTCGTTTCTCATCATCGCTGCGCTCTTCGCCCTTATCTACAAATGGGTGCCGCAAGCGAAGGTGGCGTGGGCGGACGTCTGGATCGGCGCGCTCATTACAGGTGCGCTCTATAGCGTGGGCAGCATGTTGATCGTGGTGAAGCTAGGACACAGTCCGCTCGTGACGTTCTATGGAGGGGCCGGCTCGCTGGTGCTGGTATTGTTGTGGGCGTACTACGCCTCCCAAATTTTTCTTTTCGGCGCCGCTTTTATCGCCGTCTATGCCAGCCAATATGGCTCGCATGTCCGACCGACCGAAGGTGCTGTCGCCGTCCATTCTGCCGCCAAAGGCGAGAGTGCGGACGAGGACGATTGATACTTTATCGAACCCTCTGAAACACGTTGATGGCGAACAGGACAATGGCCGAGCCAATAACCATGGAAGCGAGGCCGAGAAACGGATCCAGTCCGGTGTTGCCGCGCAGAGCGCTGATCAACAATGCCATTGCCGCGAGTAAACCGACATTGTGCAACCAGAACTGGACAGTCGCCAACCGGGATGCTCCTGCATGAGGAAATTGATGGTAGATCAATCCCACCAGCGCCAATGATGCCCACCCCAGGAGATTGAAATGGGCATGAACAGGAACCATGACATGATCACCTGACGCACCCATGTAGATGCCTAACCCCACTCCCGTGACGAGGTAGACCACCGCTGCCTTGATCCACAAGACGCCGGGACTTCGCATCAGAGACTCCTCGGTTGATGGTAAGTAGCGCGAGACGTCGTCAAACCGAGGCAGGATACCCCAGCGGCAGAATTTTGCAACTACACCGACCTTACCGCATCCGCGTCACACGGAAATCGCCTTCGAGCTTCCAGGTATGTCCATCCGGATTGAGGGCTTCGCCGGTCCAGTGAAACGAATCGCGCGTGATCTCGGAGAACATCCAGCGAGTGGGGGTCCCGTCGGGACGAACCCCTACCTGCACAACATTCTTACCGCTCCAGCGACCGATCTGCTCTTCCCGGTGGTCTCCCGCTGGATTGATCCAGGTGATGCGCCAAGCCTGAATCGAGGGGTCCCAGACTCTCAAGGTCGTGCCATACATGTTCATTCGCTTGTCCAGATTCGCGGTGCGGTCCGCCACGCAGGGCATGATCCACACATCCTGAATCGCACGACCTTCGAGTGCCCACCCGAAGTGTGCCTCTCCTTTGAGACGTTGCGCACTTACATCCGTCGCCCAATAGACACGGATGTCTAAGTTCCAGCTCCCAACCAGCCATCCATAGGCATCCGCGGATTCCGGAATTTCAGGCGAGCGGCCAGGAGCCGCCAACAATGCGCTACGCGTGTCCACTCTCTCTTCCCGATCAACGGCAAATTGGTGTGTGGCCATGGTACACCTCCGGAAAACGTTTGCGTTTTGTGAAACACCGACTCTGGCGTATCTAAAAAATGTTTTGACCTGGGAAAGCGACTAGTTGTCGGGGCCGGTTAGCCGAAAGCTGGTGAACACGAAGAGGACTCAGGCCAACGGAGAAAACCGCTGCTCAAAGGCGAAGCTCGGAGCAGGAGGACAGCGGATTCAACCGTCTCAGTCTTTACGGTGATGTCGTGATGCGGTCGATGGCATCCGCATAGATCACGGGAATGCCCTTTGGGTCTTTTTCATCCGCCACAACGACCCCACGGATGCGGAGATGTTCGTTCTCGCGAACCGGCTGCATGGCATTTGGTTGACAGGTGCCGGCCGTCCCAACCCGAATGGTGCC
>DASTQY010000057.1:0-3013 GCA_035761525.1 Nitrospira sp.
GCGCCACGCAGCTTGGATATCAACCCGATGAGCTGATCGGTGAGTCCGTACTGAAAGTCTTTGATCCGGATCAGCATCAAGCCGTCCTCGGTCAACTCACCGTTTGCGCAGCCAGCCCGATGAAAGTTTTTCAGTGGGAAATCCAAAAAGTGCGGAAAGATGGCAGCACGCTGTGGGTGAAAGAGCGGGCGCAGGCCGTCATGGACCATCAAGGGCAGATCCTTACCCTGGTCGTTTGTGAGGACATCACCGCCCGCCGACTCACCGAAGACTATATGCGGGAGAGCGAAGAACGCTGGCGGGCGCTCTTCGAACATGCCGGCGTTGGCATCGCCCAACTCGGTTTGGATGGGCAGTTCCTCAGAGTCAATCCTCGCCTCTGCGAGACGCTGGGGTATTCATCAAGAACGATGACGCGGTGCACGTTCCAGCAGTTCGTGTATCCCGACGATCTCCAACTGATTCTCGATCAGATCCGCCAATTGGTGAGCGGCAAGCGTCCCTCGTTCGCCATGGAAACACGGTATCGCCGCAGCGACGACGTCTGGGTTTGGGTCGAGATGACCGTCTCACTCGTCCGCGACGGCGCTTGTGTCCCCGCCTATTTCATCGCCGTCATGCAGAACATCCACGATCGGAAACAGGCAGAGGCCGGCCTGGCTAGAACGACTCAGTTGCTTCAAACACTCGTCCGTGAGTCTCCCCTTCCGATCGTCAGCCTGGATCTCGCCGCCCGTGTCACCAGTTGGAATCAAGCGGCAACACGCTTGTTCGGATGGTCGGAAGAGGAGGTCTTGGGCCGCGAACTGCCGTACGTTCCTCAAGAAGAAGCGGCCAGGGCTGAGTCGCTTTGGGAACGCGGACTGCGAGGGGAGATTCACGGTCCGATCGAACTGCGGCGGTGCCGTAAGGACGGGAAGATACTGGACCTCTTGCTGTGGCCCGTCTTCGTTCACTCGGAGGGAGGGGACGTTTCGACGGCCATTGGTTTGTACGTCGACCAATCCAACCTCAAACGGGCCGAGGAAGCCCTCCTCGCGAGCGAGGAACGGTTCAGCAAAGCGTTTCGCTCGAGTCCCTATCCGATCGGCATTACGGACTTGGAAACCGGCGCCTGCCTCGATATCAATGATGCGGCATTGGAAGTCTTCGGGTTTACACGCGAGGAGGTGATCGGCCAGACGACCTCCGTCCTGGGTATTTGGCCTGATCCCGAGGCACGGCAGGAATTTGTTGAGCGCCTCCGGACCAAGGGCACCATCAGAAACCTCGAGGTTCCGCTGAAATCGAAGCGTGGAGAGGTCCGCCAGTTCCTCGCATCCACGGAAGTGATCGTGCTCAACGGCAACGAATGTCTAGTGACCATCGGAACTGACATTACCGAACAGAAACGGGCGGAAGAGGCACTGCGCCGCAGCGAGGTGGCGGTGCGGCAGGCGTTTGAGGAGAGAGAGCGGCTCAGTCAAGATCTTCACGACAATCTCTTGCAGTCTCTCTATGCCGTCGGCATGGGACTCGAGCTCACAAAACAACGCATACAGCGGATCTCACGAACAAACGCCAAACGGTTGGAACAGTCTGTCGGCCAATTGAACAATGTGATTCGTGAGGTGCGATCGTTTATTTCTCACGTGCAGCCTCCCGTCGTTTTCGAGCAATCCGTCGCCGATACCCTTCGGACGCTGGCGGGATCGTTCATGGCGACGGGCGCCGGAGAGATCGTCGTCACGGTAGACGACGAGGCCGGCCTGCGACTGGCTCCGGAGCAGCGCACCCATGTGCTGGCCATCGCCAAGGAAGCGCTGAGCAACAGCATCCGTCATACCAAAGCGGACAAGCGGATGGTGACCCTGCGGCGACATGGGAATAAGATCCGTCTGGAAGTCATCGACAACGGCCACGGGTTCTCTCCCCTTCAACGGCGGAAGCAGGGTATGGGCATGGGTTTGCAGAACATGCGCGCTCGAGCGAGAAAGCTTCACGGCCGTATCTCCATTACATCCGTCCTCAACCAGGGCACGACAGTCACGCTTACCATTCCTTCGACATAAGCCGACTGCGGGAGCACTCTTCCGACGCACCTCAATCATGATGTTCCCAGTAGGTTGCCGTCGTTCATGCGAAATATTTGACAGAGACCGTCCAGCCCTCTAGGATACAGCCCCCATCAGGTCCTTCCTCCGTTGAACGTATTCGCAAACACCGGAGCATCATGTCCGATCAACGCATTGGTTCAACCATCTCAGAGAATACCAACGCACTCGAGCACGGTTTTGAAGTGGTCGTGTTTGCCAGCCGCTGGATCCAAGCCCCGCTGTACGGCGGCCTGATCGTAGCCGAACTGCTCTACGCCTATAAATTTTTAGTGGAACTGTGGGAAATGGTGGTGCACGTACAAGGCCTTGAAGAAACCAAATTCATGCTCGGCGTGCTGGGGCTGATCGACGTCACGATGGTCGCCAATCTGTTGACCATGGTGGTGATCGGGGGCTACGCCACCTTTGTCAGCAAGTTAAGCCTGGAAGGCCATCCGGACCGGCCGGATTGGCTCAGTCATGTGGATCCCGGCACGATTAAAGTCAAATTGGCGGCCTCCCTCATCGGCATTTCAAGCATACACTTGCTCAAAGCGTTCGTCGATGTCGCGAACGAGAATCCTGAGCACATCAAGTGGAAGATTTTCATCCACATGACCTTTTTGGGGTCGGCCATTCTGCTGGCTTGGACCGACAAGATCATGCAGAAAGACAAAAAGCATTCACCCTAGGCTCTAGCAAGGATCCCGGCTGTCGTTCTTGAACGAGGTGCCTGTGACCCGCATAGGGCTGCTGTCCGGTCATGGTTACCCGTCGGCCTGCTCCCTGCAGGCTCTATCCTATCAGTCCTCGACGCTCTCATCTTCACCAAGGCATCATTCAAGACGAACTCGTGAACAAGCTGCCGAACGGAGAGGCTTTTGTTGTTTGGAGATGAGGCAAGAGAACGAACAAGGAAGGGAGGCCTCAAAAAGTGA
>DASTQY010000058.1:0-2956 GCA_035761525.1 Nitrospira sp.
CCGTCGTGATGGTCGGATGGGCGCGATAGTCGCAAGGCGTCTCCTTCCCCGTCTTGCCGCTCGGCGCCGAAGACGATTTGGCGTCCGCTATCGACCCGGACAGCAGCATAGTGATGAGACCGACGACCCAGAAGCATGTGCGGCTCTGCCGGCACGTCGTCACGTGTGTCATGGTTGTGTCTCCTTCCTCTCCTTACTGAACATCGCCTGTAGGAAGTGTAGCAGAGGAGATTCGGCTCCAAACCTAAATGCGCGGAGTTGCTGAAGAAATGAAAACTTATCTCTATGAGAAGGCAGGCAGCCCTACGTGTTTTCTCATACCGTGCTTGGCTCCTCTCCCTAAGTTTGAATTCCTGTCAGATCTTTCTGGGGAAGAAGCCGGTTAGAGCACTGAGCAGGCGACGTCCAATCCCTCATGGAGCATTATGCTCCAACTTTCACTTCAGGTTCTTCGGATGTCAACCATGTAAAAGCGGCCTCGAACTCTCGGAAGGCTTTGAGCTGATATCCCCGGTTGGTGGCGCAGATTTCGAGAAATGCACCTCGATCGAACTCGTCTTTCGGCCTATTCAATACCGCCATACGATATTCGTACGTGACGCCGAGAGCAGCCAAATCCCTTGCCAACATATAGACCTCCATCACCGTGGCTTGGGAGCTCGCTTCACGACAGTCGATGAGGATGCGAGTGATGTTTTCGCGCTTACAGGCAGCCATCAGCTGACTCAACAGATCACGAGTTGCACTCACATCAAACTCACCCGTGATGTCAGTTCGCATGAATTCCCTGATCGGAATCACCCGCACATCGTAGGCCATGTCGCACCCTGCTGGACCGTTTTCATCGACCGATGATTGAGAGAGTCGGATTAAGAGCTTCTCCGAAGAAAAGATCAAGGGGTCTTGTTCAGGAGGGAGAACGGAATCGATTGTGAGAAGCTGACTGAACGATCCACAGATCACGAAAAAATGCCGTCATGTGACCACCACCCTGCATCACGAGACCGTTCACGATGTTCAGGGACGGAACGACTCGGGACTTCCCCTGTGGCTGTTCCAATTTGTGCGGGTTACGCTGACATGTACGTGAGGTCTAAGAGATGCCCATGGCGGCGATTCGAACTCCACCTCAGCATGCCGAGCTGTCCGTTTTGATCATTTCTTGCGGGCTCATGCTCCTGTTAGGGGAGCACAGTCTGGCAGCTGAGACCGCGCCCCCACCTGCGGACACCAAGCAGCCTCAAGCATTGGAAGAATTTAAACCGCTTACTGGTCTTGATAACACTCCGCGAGGCGGCACTCTTCCTGGTGGCACGTTGCCAGGCGGCACAGTGCCGGGAGGTCCTCTCCCTGGTGGCACTCTGCCTGGAGGCACCCTTCCCGGCGGCACAGTGCCGGGCGGGACCGTCCCAGGCGGCACGGTCCCAGGGGGAACATTACCAGGCGGGACGTTACCTGGTGGCACGCTGGCAGGCGGACCACTGTAGCTCTCAGCTAAGGGTGATGCGGCAGGTACCCGCTAATGATGGCCTGACGGGAGCAGATGATGAAACCGATCGTGATCGCGCTGACCGCGCTCCTAATCTCAGCACCATTGGCGTGGGCTGATGAAGACAAGACAGAACCTCGAAAAGGATCTGTTCGGGTTGAGGATCTGCCAAAACCCATTCCTGAGCTCTTGCAGAAGATACAATCGTTGAGCAAGAAGATTGAGCCAGAAATTTCCCGACTGGGCAGCAGGCTTGGAGAAGAACTCACTACTACCGTAAAAAAGCTCTGCGATGAACTTCAGTGCCAGGATAAGCCTGAGGCCAAGTAGCGAGAACTCCCCACCCGGTCCCATCGCTGGCTCCCTGTGGCACCCCCAACCAACCGTCGCACTCCCGGTCTCTCCTCCCGGAGATGGTTTGGACGCGCTGGCAATTAACCCCATCTGACTCACGCCTAGTCCATTCTCGTACACGGTCGCCAATTTGCCTCCCGCCGCTCTGCCAGGTCCAGCCAGCCGGGTTGACGACCATCCACGTCTTGCTAAGCTTAAGGCGACGGTTTCCTCAATCCCATCGATTCGGAGGACGCCATGCACAGCCTTCGACACACGTGTGCCACTATTGGACTCGCTCTTCTTCTCGGCGGCTGCGGAGGCGGAGGGACAATCTTTGCGTTGAAAGATCCGACTTACGCCGTGAAACCAACATCCGTCACCGTCATCACAGGCGGATCGGAAGAATCTGACTTGAAACTGGCCGAGTATCTCACGAAGGAACTCAAGGATCGGACCAAGCTTCAGGTCGTCGGCCAGGAGGAAGTCAGCCGAGCAATCCCGAGTTATCCAATCGCGGTCAAAACGGTGGAAGAGAAAAACGGCGAAGTCGAATGGGTGGATCCATCCGAGAAAACGCGTCTTCAAAAAATTCAAGCCAAGCTAAAAACACACTATGTGTTCGTCGTCTGGAGCAAGCGACTGAAGCAAACCTCCTACTGCTCAAGTCGCGGCGGATGTTCAAATACATACTCCGCCGACGTGTACGGCAACATGCTCGAATATCCGAGCGGACAAATCGTATCGCACACCGCCTTCAATCGACGAAACAGCGACAGCGTGCTCGCCCTCTTCCGGTCCAAGGGTTACTACGTCGATGAACTGCTGAAGAAATCGGCGGAAGACATCGTGGATGAGTTCATCAAGGTCACCAATACCGGCAAGAGCAGGTAGCATGACACGGGGACGGCATTCATACCTCCTGCCGGCGATCGGACTGGCCCTCATCGTAAGCGGCTGCGCGACCTTCCACCTGACTCAGGAACCGTTTCAACCCAAAGGCAAGAAACTGGCTGTGATATCAGGGCTAACCAATGCCAGTTCCCTTGGCGTGGCCCAGGCCTTGGGTGAGGAGCTGGGGAAGACGAGCCGGTTTCACGTGCTGTCACAGAGGCAGATCGCTCAGGCTGTTCC
>DASTQY010000059.1:0-2970 GCA_035761525.1 Nitrospira sp.
GAGAGTGAATTTGCGGTCATGTCGCAATGCGCCGGCTCCGCATTTGGCGGGGCCCGCGTGTTCACGACAACCGCCGGCCCTGGCACCATGCGCGCCATGGAGAATTTCCCGATGTGGGCCGGCGCGCGATTGCCGATCCAATGCATTGTCACTTGCCGGGGGATCAATTCACCCCTCTCCATCCAACCGGACACGATCGAGATCGCTTACTTGATGAACACGGGTATGCTCGTCTGGCATGCGGAGACCGCTCAGGACTTCTACGATTGGATTCTCAAAGGCTACATGGTCTCGGAAGAGCCGGATGTGCATCTGCCTTTGGCCCTCTGTTGCGATGGATTCTTCGTGACCCATACGAAAGATACCGTCGACCTGACTCCCACCGACATGTGCCTGCCACCCTACGATCCGTACCGGTCGCCCGTCCCCTGCATGGACATGGAATGTCCGCCGGTCCGCATGATGCGCGATCCGTTCGTCATGAAGAGCAACTACATCAGCTATGCCACGCACGCGAGCTGGCAACAGGAAATCTGGGCTGCGGCGGAACGGTCGCGGAAGCATACGATCGCCTGGCTGGACGGACTCATCGACACCGAAAACATCGATGCCGAGGTGCTCATCGTGACGTCCGGCACCGCTGTCTCCCAAGGACGTGAAGCCATCCGTCTGCTGGCCGATGAAGGAATTCGCGTGGGGTTGGTGAAGATCAAAACCCTACGCCCTTGGCCGGGAGAAGAACTTCTGGAAGCCACCAAGCATGCCAAACATATCATCGTGCCGGAGTTCAATGTCATCGGGTGGATGGCACGGGAGATCAAAGCGACGATCCCCCGCCCCGAACGAGTCATCGCCGGACCACGCGTGTGTGGGGGCATGACCATGCCGCCGGAAATCATCGTGGAAGAAATCAAGAAGGCAATCGGCGTCCGATCCGAGGTACTTGCCGGACGCGGAAGTTGAAACGGCGGCGCGCCAGCAGATGAGACAAAGACCATTTTCATCGGCGCGATTGCGCCGAGCCACAAGAGAGGACGGTATCAAATGAGTCTCAATTATGTGAAGTTTTCACCAGGATTTGAAGCGTACATGCCGAAAGAATACCGCGACATGGTGGAGCATGGGCCATTCGGAAAAAAAACCACGGTTTCGCAAATGGGAAGTTTCAAGGAAATTCTTGAGGAACACCCGATGTGCGCCGGCTGCGCCATGACCCTGTTCATTCGGTTGGCCATCGTCGCCTTCCCGAATCCCGAAGACACCATTACGGTGGGAACGGCCGGATGCGGCCGATTGGCCATTTCGCAGGCAGCCATTCCCTTCGTCTACGGCAACTATGGCGACCAAAACGGCGTCGCCAGCGGCTTGTCGCGTGGACTAAGGATCCGGTTCGGAGACCAGCCCAAAGATGTCGTCGTGATGGCGGGTGACGGCGGTACGGCGGACATTGGATTTCAGCAGGTGCTCCATTCCTGGTTCCGAAAGGAGCGGTTCACGACGATCATGCTGGATAACGAAGTGTACGGGAACACCGGCGGACAAGAAAGCGGCATGACGACCAGAGGTGCGGTGCTCAAGATGGCTCCGCTTGGTAAGAAGTTCGAGAAGATGGATATGGTGGCCATGGCTAAAATCGCCGGCTGCTCCTATATCGCCACAGTCGTGCCCAATAACCCGCGGCGGGTGGAGAGCTGCATTAAGAAGGCGGTGCTGATCGCCCGAGAGGTCGGTCCGACCTATATCCAAGCCTATACGTCCTGCAATATCGAATACGCGATTCCGACCGACCAGGTGATGGCGGATGCCAAGACCGTCGAGGATGATCGCTACAAATTCGCCGAATATGTCAGCGATGAGGCCAGGGAATATCTGGCGGCACGGTACGGATACAAGGAATTTAACCAGAAACCTGCGGCGGCGATCGGAACGACTTGAGCCGACACAAGGCGGGATGCGCTCAGCTCAGCATGAGTGAGTTCCACGCTGAGACTTTGAGGAGGGTAAACATGGCATACAGCGAAAAAGTGGTGGACCATTTCAACAACCCACGCAACATGGGCAGCTTCAAGAAAGACGAGCCTGGCGTGGGCACGGGAATCGTCGGAGCGCCCGAGTGCGGCGATGTTATGAAGCTTCAGATCAAGGTGGAGGCCGGCACGATCGTGGATGCGAAGTTTAAAACCTTCGGCTGCGGATCGGCCATCGCCAGCTCGAGTCTCTCGACGGAATGGCTCAAGGGCAAGACGATCCAAGAAGCCGGCAAGATCAAGAATACCGACATTGTGCAGGAACTGAATCTGCCGCCCGTCAAGATCCATTGCTCGGTTTTGGCGGAGGATGCGATCAAAATGGCCTTGGCGGATTATGGGAAGCAGGCTATGTAACCATGCAGACGCTCGACATCCATCGTCCCGAGATGCCCGAACTTCAGTTCGTGCTGTTGGTAACGGCACTCTGCACCTCACGACTGACCGCGCTCAACATACCCTACGCACTCCGCACCATCCTGTTTGACCGTTGTTGGGTCCTCATTCACGACAGCCCGCCTCCCCGACGGCTGGAGGCGCGGGTGTTGGACTTGCGGCCCTGGACGGAAATCGCCGTCGAGGCGATGGCAGAGACCATCCGTGCGGGGCTGACCGAGGCAGGGATCCACACCCTGGCCTGGGATCATCCGCCGAGCGACCCGACACAGACCAGCACACCGGACGCGCAGATTGTCATCGATCGACCCACACTTCATGCGTCACAAGGGAGAGAACCAGCGAGCGAAGAGGCGGTCGATGAAACCGGGAATTTGCCGGACGAGGAAGGCATCGGAGGTGCGGCCAGCGCTCGATGAGATGGCGGACTTGAATGGCCAGCCTGGTGCGGCGTCATTGTTGATAGCTGAAGAGTGACTGAGCTCAAGAGGCGAGCTTGTGGAGATTGATGAGCAGGGCCGAGGACGCTCAAAAGAAGTGAGCGGGC
>DASTQY010000060.1:0-2330 GCA_035761525.1 Nitrospira sp.
CCCAGGGGAAAAAGGAGGTGATCACGGGCACAACTTCACCCTCAGGCTCACAACCAATAAACCTTGAACAATACAATCATCATGCATCGAAGGAGGATCCTATGCAGAACAGTCCATCTCAGGTCAGAACGGGCAACATAAGCCCAACCATTTCAGGACCCAACAAAGACAAGGATGTCCTGGTCGTCTCAGGACTCGTCGCGAGCCTGGCTGCCGCGATCGGCGCCTTTTGGTACTTCTCTTCAACCGACCCCCGTATTGGTCAGGATCAGTTGAACAGTTCGCAGGTCACGGAGGTGCTCAAGTCTAATCAACCGATGGCCGTGTCCGTGCCGGTACCCAACATGCAAACCGCCGCCGCTGCTGCGTCTCGACCGGGCGCGATCCATACCGATCTCTACTTCGAAGTGGGCCGGAAAGGCATGACCGACGAAGCCAGGAAAGAGCTACTCGAAGACGCAGCGCTTCTCAAAGGCGATGAGAATCTAGGGGTGTTGATCCAAGGGTATACGGATCAGCAGGGCTCCAGAGGATATAACCTCAAGCTTGGTCTTCAGCGGGCAGAAGCCGTCAAGACAGAGCTGATCCATGCCGGTGTGGCCGAACATCAAATCAAGGTGGTGAGCCTGGGCAAGGACGGTGCACTCTGCATCGACAGCAGTGACGTCTGCCGGCGGATGAATCGCCGCGTGCATCTTGAAATCCGTCCGATCGGCCGCGAGCACATGATGCCACCGGCCGTCGCTGTGACAACGCAGGCGGATATCTCGCCGGCATCCGCGGATTCGGGCAAGGAAACCGGCGACTCGGGCTTGCTCATCGACAGTCTGTTTCCTTCTGACAACGCCTCTGATGGCACTCACAACGGCCCTTCCGCTCTCGAACCGGCATCCGGGAGCTGAGTCTGGCAGCGTTGCGTCTGCACGACGTCGCTCGTGCAGACGTAGCTGCACGCCACCCAGCCGATCACGCAGGGGCAACAAGAGACTCGCGAAGATGGTCAGCCGGACATCACGCGGCCGCTTGGATGGATGGTCTTTCAAGCGGTGGACGCCGAAATTTGCGTCTAAGCCAGTTGAGGCTGTTCATCACTTTCTGACGACCGACAATTCGCTGTTGAAGTTTCAGTTTCCCGGGAATGTCTGCCAACAGGACGCCGAGCACAATGGCGAAAATCCCTTGGCCGGGGAGGACAAGCATGGCAATGCCGAGCACAATCAGGACACAGGCTAACAGATTCTTGACGAGACGAAGGGGAAGGCGAATTGCTAACGGTTGTTGGTCGAGCCACCTTGGGCGGGTTGGATTGGAGAAGGAGTCTCGAGGCAGGTTGATCACGATCCAGGGAACGGCTATGGCGCCGATCAACAGGGCTATTCCCGATCCAACGGAGACCCACATCAGCGCGTCTCGAGGAATCCACTGCTCCATGCGTCCTCCGGACAACAGCAAACCACTTCTTATGTAACGTACGTAATGAAAGAGTCATGAGGTACGGGGGAAAGCCCCGGACAGGAGCCCACGAACGACTTGGCGCGCTACATACGGTGCGAGAAAAACCCCTCAGCGTTTATGTTCTTTGCCCGTCGTCACGTCCGAAGGCGCTCGCTCTTCCGTCCGCTTCGTTTCAACAGCAGAGCCGGTCGTGGCAGGTTTCTCCTCGAGAATCAGGATGGGTTGGACGGCGGCTATCGCGCGCTGAATGGCACTATACAGTTCATCTACGGCTTTTTCCTTCGTCAGGACCTCGAATGCGCCTGCCTTGAGCATGGCGTCCACATGAAAGCTCGGAGCGTTGACCGATAACCCCACGACCGCAATCTGGGGGTATTGCATTTTTATCATTCGGGTCGCTCCAATGCCGTCGAGGTTGGGCATGCCAATGTCCATCACGATGGCAGTCGGCTGGAGCTTTTGTACGCTGGACACTCCCTCTTCTCCATTGGCGGCTTCGCCCACGACCTCAATATTTGGATAAGACTGTAGGACCGCCCGCAATCCCTGGCGTACCATGGCATGGTCATCGACGATAAGAACCCGAATCTTTTGTGCTGCGGCCATTTCAGAGAATATCGATGTGAAAAAATGAGTCGTCAAACTTTCTGGCTCGGAAAGCCATCATAGGCTAGAAATGTCGCTCGTGTCTGCTGTTTTCTGTCAGGGAAAACCTACAAGGACCATGTGGCTGATATCAGCCAACAGACCGCAATGCCGGATCAAAACTGTTAAGCGCGGTCGGGGCGCCAGGTGCAAATTCGCTTCAAGTTCCGCAATGTACGCAGGGCCTTCCCCTGAACATCTCATTATCTGACCCTACCAAGAATGCTGGG
>DASTQY010000061.1:0-10205 GCA_035761525.1 Nitrospira sp.
AACTGACTAGCGCACGTTAAAAGAAGGGTGCGGCAGCCCTTTCCAATCTTCCGTTCTCCTCACCTAAATTCTTTGACCGGATTTGTCAGGTGGTCGGCCCCTCTGAGAGTTCTTATTCTGTCGAGGCCAATGAAGGAGATGCCAACGATTGGGCATCAGACCAATAGGCAGCGATGCGAAAGCGTCTTTGGGCCTGAGCTCGATGAGAAGTTCTCAACAATGTGAATGTTATGCACACTTATGATGAATTAAGATGCAAAATGGCAGGAAGCGGTGACAAAAAACGTCCAAAGATAAATATGGGGGTCGGATGATCTGGATAATGGGTCTTCTTATCTTGCTGTCTTTTCCCTCAGTGACACTGGGTTTTGAGATAAGTAACGCCGCGTGGTCCGACTCGGTGTGGGAGGTCCATTGCAAAGATATCCGAACGACTTATAACCCGAACCATGCCCTCAGAGTAGATCGTCTCACCCTCACTCAGACAGATCCTCGGTTCAGCGATTTCCTCTTCTGGATCTGGGCCAACAAAATTCTAGAACATCAGGTGGAACAAATTGGAGGGACTGAATGGACCGGACCGACAAACGGGGTCATTTTTCATTGGGCACCTGGATCTAGGTGGGAAACTCACACCGTTGTTTCCCTGGACCATGCAATCCATCACATCGCGGATGAACACCAGTGGCAAGACGCAATGTTTAAGGATTTTTTTCAGCGATTCGGCTCAATCAAAGGGGTCAACATTAAACAGCGGCTTTCAGTGGACCAAGCGCCGACATGGGCACAATTTCTTGAACATGTCGGTGGACCGGAGAGCCCATAC
This sequence comes from Nitrospira sp., assembly GCA_035761525.1. Lineage (GTDB taxonomy): Bacteria > Nitrospirota > Nitrospiria > Nitrospirales > Nitrospiraceae > Nitrospira_C. Next base: position 827 of record DASTQY010000061.1, read on the forward strand.
TATCGGTATGTTTTCCACCAAGAAAGTGCGATTGATCTCAAGCGTCGGGTTGTGACGCTGTTTGGTGGGCAAGGGGTAAAGTTCGAATATTCGTTTGATCGGTATCTCAATGAGGCCCGTGAAGTACTAACGGACTGTAGGGCTTATCAATTCTTTCAGTTATTCGATATCTATGGGAAGGGGTTTGCCTCAAAGATAGGCTGGGCTGGACAACCCATTCACAAATAAGACCGAGACACACTCGCCTATTTCTTTCCTACCGATCAAGAACGTCGCCAATGGTCGTTGGCCATCGGCTCCCGTTGAAGTTGGTGGTCCCATTGGGAAGAAACTCCAGGTTCGCCACGAGTGCACTAAACAATACCGGTATAGCTCATTCGATCCTTGCTGAATGGCTCGGTCCGCCGAAAGTCCTTCTGTCTCAATTGCGGAGGAAACGGAGGAATGTAGAAGAGAGCGGAAAAGAACACATGCGGTACCCATATGCGTGGCAAGATTTTTTCAATTCGTTGACTGATGCGTGTGCTCTGTTACGCTGCTTAATACGTATCGCTTTTCGAAGTCGTACGCGTATTGCCTCCATCCAAGACTATCCTCATGCGCCAGCAAAGTGGATTCAGCAACTGGTACAGGCTGGTGTGTGCGGGCGCCATCTTGCTGGCATTCGATCATGCAGCCTGGGCACAATTGCCGAATGAAACCTATGATTTCAGCATCACAAAAGGCATTGTCGAGTTTGGGCGGGGACATTATGAGCAGGCTGCTGCTTTCTTCGAGCAAGCGCGACAGGCCGTACCGGACGACCCGGAAGCGAGCGAATACCTGGGACAGGTCCTCTTACGCCTAAAAAGGTTTCCCGAAGCCGAAGCCCTCTTTCACGAACTGACGATCAGGCATCCGACCCGTCCACAGCCCTGGCTGGGGCTTGCCATCTCACAAAGTCAACTCGGGAAATATCACGAGGCGCTGGGATCGCTTGAGGAAGCCCAGAAACTCGATCCGAAGAATCCTCTCGTTTATTTCTATCAGGGAGTCATCTCCCATGAATTGAAATCGTTCAATCAGTCCGCTGCCTTGTTTTCTCGGGCAATGGCTCTCAGCCCTGATCTCACGCCGACCGTTCGGTACTATACGGGGATGTCATACTATCAGCGCGGATTGCTTGACCAGGCCCAAAAGGAATTCGAAGCTGCGATCGGCTCGGGGGAACCGGAATCGGAAGTGGTTCGAACGGCCCGAGCGATTCTCGAGCAGCGAACTGCGCCTCCTAAAAGAGCCAAGCAGTGGGATCTGAACCTAAGCATCAGCGGTCAGTACGACAGCAATGTCGTCTTACTTCCCATCGGAATCCAGCCTCCGGGTGGACCGACTGGTATCTCGCAGAAAGACGACTTTCGCATGACCTTCTACGCTCGAGGAGAATATCGACCGATCCAAAACTCCGTGTGGACGGCAGGAATTGCATACGGCTTTTATCAAAGTCTCAACCAAACACTGACGACGTTCGATATCGAAGACCACGCACCATCGGTCTTTGTCCAGCGCCAGATTGGCGCTGTCACGGCGCGCCTTCAATATGCTTTCGACTACGTGCGCGTCGGTCAGGACCCATTTTTATTTGCTCATGCCGTTCAACCCATTATCACGATTGCGGAAGGCGACAGTTATTTCACCCAACTACAGCTTCGGTATCAGAACAAAGACTTCCAGGATGATCGTTTTGCGGGTAACTCCTTTAGGAATGGGAACAACTGGCTCGCGGGCGTTACACAGTATGCCTACTTCGCGCAGGGGGCGGGACATGTACGGCTAGGTTATACGTTTGATACTGATCGAACAGGCGGCGGATCCCCGTCGATGGCCACACCGGGTGTGCAGACCAGTGCGGATTGGGACTATAAGGCACATCGGATCTCGGTCGGCTTGGCTGTGCCCGAATTCTGGACGCTGAGACCGAGCTTTGCCTTCGATTACTATCACTTGGATTATGACAACCCGAGTTCGTTTTCTAGTGACGGTACAACAAAGCGCCGCGATAACGTCCTGTTCTTCACCACCACGATTGGCCGGCCTCTCACCGATTGGCTTCTCATCTCGGCAGAGTATAACTACATTAGGGACCAGTCCAACCTTCAGGTATTCGACTACAATCGCAGTATTTTCTCCGTCACCCTCAGTAGCCGTTTCTAAAACACCATTCTTACCCGCTAGTCAGGACACAGACACAAATTGTCACCCTTGGTGACGAGATATGTCACCCAACTTATTGAAAATACAACGAAAATGTTAACCCTTTCGAAGGGGGTTCCATAATCGTGAATCGGCTGATGCCCTCCGTTGTCAATCAGTTGAGGATCACACTCCTCATAGAGCTGTCTCCGGTACGGTTCCTGCCCAACAGTGGCAGGGAGATTTCTGACTGGCTACGTATCCTTCGTTGGAGCGGAGGGATGTCCAATGAGCCATCAACGACTTTTTTTCAGCCTCGTTGCCGTGATTTTGATCCTCGTCTCATCGTTCGCTACGACGTCCGAAGGAGGCACGGAGGCAATCGGGTTCTACACGGCGGTTTCCGGCCAAGTCACCGTCATGCACCCCACTGTGGACCAAGTGATTCCGGTCAAGCTCAATGACGAGGTGTTGTTTAAGGATGTGATTCAGACTCAGGACCATTCACGCACAAAAGCGTTTTTCCAAGATGACAGTATTCTTACGGTAGGCGAAAGCAGTCGCGTGGAGATCGACGAGTATATTTACAACCCGGAAGAGAATGTCCGCAGGGCGATTGTGAAGCTTGTGCAAGGGCAGGTGCGGGCCTTGGTAAGCAAAGTGTTCAAAGCCAATGGATCAAGATTCGAGATCCATACTCCCTCGGCCGTTGCTGCCGCGCGGGGAACCTATTTCACCGTGTGGGTGAGAAATGGACAGTCTGGGATTATCAACATTGGTGAGAAAGGACGCGTTGATTTTACGTCGGCAGGCACCACGGTCGCGGTCGACCCTGGATTCTTCTCAGTCGCCCAGGAGGGGCAGGCACCATCAATTCCCGTACCGCATTTCCTGGGCCGGAATGTCGATGACCGGTCCGGCTCGACGGTCGAGAAGGCTGAAGCGACGGTCCCAAAAGTCGTCAGGACTCACGATCGAGGTCAGAATCTTACTAAGGTAGAGCTGGAACCTGTCTCTTTTCCAGATGGGCTTGCCCAGGCATTGGCAGCGGTTGAGCTCACGACATTGCGTGAGATGCCTCTCCTTGAATTGCCTGCGCAAACCCTCCAGGCTCTGAATATTGATGCTCTCTTGGTGAGGGCTCTAACAACGTTGACTGGTCTAACCACGGATCCGCTTGGTGGAAGCAGCCTAGGCACGGCGATTGGCGATTCCGGATCCCATCTAACCGGGGCTCTGATTTCAGTGGGAACGACGACAACTTCTAGTGGGACCGTGTCCGTAGGATCTCTTTCCGTGGGATCCGTTTCAGGGGTATCTACGGCGCTGGTCTCACCCGTTGTGGGCACGGTAGCTCCAGTAATCTCAACGGTTGTGGCGCCCTTGGCGCCGGTGATCTCACCGATTGTGGCGCCCGTGGCTCCCGTGATCTCACCAATTGTAGCGCCCTTGGCCCCTGTGATCTCGCCGGTTGTGGCTCCCGTGGCCCCAGTAATCTCACCAATTGTAGCGCCCGTGGCTCCGGTGATCTCTCCCATCATCTCACCGCTTTTGAGCCGATGAATGCTCCTGCGATCCTGGTGACCCCTCCCGCCGTCAATCGATGGTGTCTGTTCAAAACCTCTTGAATGCGGCACTGGCTCATCGACGTTGGCTCAACCGGCCAAGGCTGCGGCCGTGCTGCACCAGGCGTACTCTGCAAATTGTCTTGTCCCGCCGATACAACCAGGCACAATGGTATTTCGTGAGTCTAGAGGGCCCATTGTGAACGGTGGGTAGCGCTGTGATCGTATCCGAAAATGACAATTCGAAGTGTAGCTCTCGTGTTGGACTGAGTTTGGGGGTAGCCCTCACGATCGGGCTCGCGTTTCTGTCATGGCTGGCGCCTAACGTCGTGGTACGCCTTGCCGATACCGCCTTGGATTTTCAGTTCCGGCTCCGTGGTGAACGAAGTCCGGGTCAGGAAGTAATCCTGGTGCTCGTTGATGAGAAAAGCCTGAAGGAGATCGGACGATGGCCGTGGTCCCGCAACAAACAAGCGCTCCTTCTCGATCAAATCGGCGTTGGTAAGCCAAGAGTGATCGGCCTGGATATCATTTATGCCGAGCCGGAATCCGACAATGCGCACGAGCTCAAGGACTGGCTGGCCGCAGAACGAAGGAAAAGAACGCTCGACGGTAAAGCGCTCCGTCTGTTTGAGGCTCATCTTCGAACGATGGATCCGGATCGGCGCTTTGCCCAGAGCCTGACAGAGGTCGGTAGAGTCGTAATAGCGGTGCCGTTTCTTGTGCGCGAGACTTCAGCCGATTCACTGAGCGATGGTTCACATTCACTTACAGAAACGCTCAGACGAAGCGAATTCATGCTCGTCAAGCAGACGAAGTCTGCTGAGGTTCCTCATCCCTTTGAGGCGGCTCGTATACTTCCGCCGCTCGACATCTTTGCGGAGCAGGTCAAGGGGTTCGGACATGTTTACCGATTGCCGGATTACGACGGCGTCACACGCCGCGAAGTGCTCGCCCTGCGCCACGGAGATGCCTATTACCCTTCCTTCGCACTGGAAGTTGCACGGCTCTATCTCGGGCTGAGCAGGGAGAAAATGGCGCTCATGCTTGGTGATGGCGTGCAACTGGGGTCGGCGTTCGTGCCAGCTGATCAGAAGATCCGTATGCTCATAAACTATTCGGGGCGAGAGCTCCGGTTTCCGTGGGTGTCTGCAACCGACGTGTTGCACCACCGAGTTCCACCCGAATTCTTTCACGATAAAGTCGTGCTGGTAGGAACGGCTGCATTGGGTGCATACGATCAGCTCAGCACCCCATTCTCCGCCAATTTTGCTGGAACTGAAAAGAATGCCACCGTGATTGAGAATATTTTACATCAACGATTCTTGACCGCTGGCCTTTGGTCCGGTCCAATCGAACTCACTGTGGTCCTCTTCTTCGGGCTCGCCTTGACCTCCGTCCTGACGCGTGTGCGTGCCTTTCCTGGCACCTGTCTGACTATAGGCGCCTTCATCAGCTACATAGGTACGGCCCAGGCAATGTTTGTTGTCCAGGGATTGTGTCTCCCCATTGTGATGCCTACGCTAACCATTGGCTCCGTGTTTATCGTAACGACCGTGCTTAACTTTATCGTGAAGGAACGGCAGGCTCGTGATATTCACTCTATGTTTGCCAGTTATGTCAGTCCTCGGATCGTGCAGGAACTCATGAAATCTCCCTCAAAGGCAACAATAGGAGGACAGCGCAAAGAACTGAGCATGCTATTCGCTGACTTAGTCGGATTTACAACGTTCAGCGAGCATCGTCCGGCAGAAGCCGTCGTCGATCAACTCAATGAATATCTCAGCGCGATGACTGACGTGATTTTTCAATGGAACGGGACATTGGATAAATTCGTGGGGGATGAGATCGTTGTGTTTTGGGGAGCGCCCTTGGAACAGTCCGATCATGCCGAGCTGGCCGTGCAGTGTGCAGTCGAAATGCGGGCTCGATTGACAGTTTTGCAGAGACAGTGGAAGGCGCAGGGAAGACCAATCCTCGAAAACGGAATCGGCATCAATACAGGCGTGGCCTTGGTTGGCAACATCGGAGCCGATGGCAAGAAAATGGATTACACCATGATAGGTGACCATGTGAATTTGGCCGCACGCGTGCAAGAATTAACTCGAACACTAGGCCATCCCCTTCTCTTAACCGAATTCACGGCAGCGAAACTGAAGTCACGAATCAATCCAGACAGCCCACAGGTAGGTCATATGGAGCTCCGAAAACTTCGGACCGTCACAGTCAAAGGCCGGCAGGAACCGGTCGGAGTCTACACTGTGGCATGTCGGCCAGAAAGTGTTGGAGTTAACAGCGCCATAACCCAAGTAAGTTAGGGGAGGCCGAAAGCCAAAACCAAGGATCAGGCAATTTTGCGGGTCGTCGAGCGAGGCTGAGTGAGTTCGTAGATGTGCTCTTTTACAAAGATCTCCACCAGGTTTCGATCGAGCTTTCCCTCTTTCGCCTGGGTCTGAAGATAGCCAAGCGCCGTTTCAGACGAGATGGCGGTTTTGTACGGCCGGTCCGAGGCCGTTAAAGCGTCGTAGATATCACAAATCGTCATCATGCGAGCTTGCAGCGGGATCTGCTCATGCGAGAGCCTCCGGGGATAGCCGCTACCATCCAATTTTTCATGATGGCTCCACGCGATTGAGGGTACACCTTTGAGCGCTCGCGTCCATGGAATTTTTGAGAGAAACTCAAACGTATGAGTGACATGCCGTTCGATCTCTCGCCGTTCGGCCCCTGTGAGATTTCCTTGGAGCACCGCCAACGCATGGAATTCCTCTTCCGTCAGAAAGGGACGAGGTCCATCAAATGACCGGTACTCAAGGTGTGCGACCTCCTTCAATTTTTCCACATGTGTAGGAGATTGCGATGCCCTCTCATTGCATTTTAGGATGAAAGAGAACATCTCGTCCATTTCTCCTATCCGTTGAGTCAGTTGCTGATCCAAGCGTGTGAGCAACGCATGCTTTTCCTCTCCATCGGCATCATACACCTCGAGCTTTCGTTGCAACGTCTCAACTTCCAGAGTTCTCTTGATGAAATCAAATCGCGCTTTGATGAGTTCCTTCTGAAGCGGGTACAGCTTCCGTGCTTTGACAAGAATCTGCTCCCGAACACCTATCTTCCCGAAGTCGTGGAGCACCGCCGCATAACGAAGCTCTCTTAGCTGATCCGCATTGAAACGAGTATCGGCATAGACTCCCGCAGTGGTCCGATTGACGGCTTCAGCGAGTCGACACGTGAGGGTTGCCACACGCTGGCTATGCCCACTGGTGGTAGGGTCTCGGCTTTCAATGGCTTGCACGCTGGCGGAAATGAACCCTTCGAATAGGCGGTGAATATCTCCGTAGAGATTGGCATTCTCGATGGCAATGCCGACCTGATGTCCAAGGGCGACAAAATTTTGCAGATCGCTTTCATCGAACTTTTCTCCACTCTTCTGATTGATTGCTTGGAGCACTCCCAAAATACGCCCGTGAACTGTAACAGGCACACAAACCATGCTGCGCGTGACAAACCCGCTTGCTTGATCCACATGCCGAAAGAAACGGACATCGTTCTGGACATCGTTGACAATGACTGGCTTTCCGGTTCGAGCGACGTATCCCGCGATACCTTGCCCACCACGCAAGCGGGCTTGCCGAACAGCTTCGCCTTTCTCGCTATGCGCTACATCGAAATACAAGTCCCCAGTTTCTTCATCCAACAAGAGCAGCGATCCGGCTTCAGCGTTCATCAGGAGAGTGGCCGCTTCAATGGCACGCTCACGAATAGTCCCGTGGTCGAGACTTGAGTTCAGCAGGGCGCTGATATCCTGAAATTGTTGAAGTGTAGGGTCTTTCATGGCATGAGATCGCATGCGTCGGTGCGCAAAGTGTCTCAGTGAAACTGTACCATGGTAGATTCGATTTGCACGGAAAAGCTCTGTTTGGGAAACAAGGGTATTTGAAATCTTAATCATCGTTATCCTCATCTTCTACCAGGACAGGACAACTTAACCCCATGTAGCCCCATGTCAGGAGAGTCCGGCTTTGTGGCTTCTTGTGGGGGCAGGTTGTAATCCGGGTCACCGGCTCCAGAATTTCCAACCGCTTTGTTCCGCTATGCGATTTTGAAAAGGCAGCGAACTAATAAAAACGCAGTCATTCACCTTTAGAATCCGATTGATAGGCCCATGGTGCTGAAAAACACTGAGCGATCAGACGGTCCGAGGAATTCGGTACCGAATCCAGTATCGAACACGACACGAGAGCTAACTTGGTGGCGTAGACCGATTCCAATTCCTGTTGGGTTGCGTTGCCCTACCAAATCGGACTGCCGCGTGAAGACGTTGGCGATAATGGTGTCTCGAAAGCTTGTGGGATAACCGAGCGGATAGCTGACAGCGGTCACGACACGGTAGGTCCCACTTCGTTCCTGCCCTTGCGGCGATCCGAGAAACGTATAGCCAACATTCACATGCGTGCGCCAACGCCCAAATGAACGGGTCATCACACCCGTCAGTTCTGTATCCACTCCCTTGGAGTTGACGCCGGTAGGAAAACCTACTTCCGCCCTCACGGCAAACGCAGGGAGATTGATAGTTTCTGTATTCAAGTTGTATAGGACACCTACACTGAGATCACCGGATTTATCATCGCCCACCACCGTTGTCGGCTCAGTCACGAAACCGGTCATAATTTCCAGCTGCATATTCTCAAACGCTCCATAAATGATCTGTGGCTGGAATCCAAACCGGCCCTTGCCTTCTTTCCGCTCATTGAAGGTCACACCGCCTTCGACTCCGATTTCTCCTTTCGGAATGACATAGGCATCTTCGATCGCAATAGGACGATTGGGATCCAGGTTGTCATGGTCCAAGGCGTGCACCAGCGCTGGCATCAGGACGACGCCAACTGTGGCAATGCTGAAAAGAAAGCGTGGCGCTATTCTCATCTTTAATGTCTCGAATGTTCGATTACATCGGTTTGAGTGGAACTCTCATGATGCAGTTGACCATCTCGAACGATGAAGGGGTTGGTCGCATCCGCACTGGCCCAATAGTAGTTCTGTGCGACCCTATAGATTTCCTTGCGCTTGTCTTCCCCGGTGGGAAAGAGCTCGCTCGAAAGGATGTCACTGATGGTGTCGTGCATCATGTGCAGGTTATCGAAAATGTTTGCGAGCTCCGGATACTCTTCCGCGAACTTCGGACTCAACTCGCCTGTCATCGGCATAAAGGTCCATTCCACTGGTGGCCTTTCGAGATAGCCGTGATAGCTCTTTAGAATCGGCTCGACCGCCTTTTGCTTGGCGGACAGATTTTCTCCGTGGCCAAGCGCGTCATACACCACCACCTGCAGATAGTGGTACGCCCATATCGTCGCATTGAAGAGGGGAAACCTTCGTCGAAACGTTTTTGAATAGGGCAATGTATCGAGTCGCCGATGGTCTAAGCGCTTTGACGTAATGGCATAGTCACTGTCTCGGTAAAAGGCCAAGACCTTCTCTATCGCGCGTTTGTTATCCTTTAGATCTGACACGTAAATGTCGTACGCCGCCCGGTGGAGAGCATGCGCTTCATCGAAGGTATTTTGGGCCTTCCATGCGAGCTTCATGTATGTAGGTGCTATGGCTTCTTCGTTCGGATTGAGAGTCGGTCTCGTGGCTATAAA
>DASTQY010000062.1:0-15172 GCA_035761525.1 Nitrospira sp.
CAATGACCTGTGCACATTGTTGGCGCGATCGCTTAGCCACTTCCCGTACCGTCGCGGCTTCGTTGTATGCCGGAATGACGACCCAACAGCGATCGCGTTCGCAGCCGCGTATGGCGCTGCCTTCTGTCGGTCCCAGGGCGACTGGCTCTGAATGGTCCTGCCGGTTCACGCCATGCCCCCATTGACCCCGATCACTTGTCCGGTAATATATCCGGCTTGCTCCGAGACCAAGAACGAGACCAGTGACGCGACGTCTTCAGGAGTGCCCGCCCGCTTCATCGGCACGATCGACGCGACCTGCTCGGGAGTAAACGAGCGTCTTGTGGCGGGTGATTCGATCAAGCCGGGAGCGATCACATTGACCGTAATGCCCCGCGAAGCCAGCTCGATGGCAAGCGACTTACTGGCCCCGTGAAGGCCGGATTTTGCCGCGGCATAATTTGCTTGTCCGCGGTTCCCCAGGACCCCCGCGAGCGACGAAATCGACACGATCCTTCCCCATCTGGTTCCTATCATTGGCAGGAGGAGCGGTTGCGTCACATGGAAAAACCCGTTCAACGAAACATCGAGCACTTCTCTCCACTGCTCGATGGTCATACCTGCCATCGGCGCATCGTCGTGCACGCCCGCATTGTTGACGAGCACCTGAATGGGACCTTCATCCAGAAGCGCCTCGAGCGCCTTTCGCGTCGCATCGGGATCTGCGATATCAAACGTCGACATTCGCGCTGCCCCGCCGTCAGCAATGATTTTTTCCGCCAACTGCTGGGCCGACTCCGGATGCCGGTTGGCATGCACGATGACTGTGCAACCATCCGCTGCCAGCCGCTGACAGATCACGGCACCGATCGTCCCGCTGCCCCCGGTCACCAGGGCCCGTCTACTCATGACGACGCCGCTCTGATAAAAATCGACGCGCGCCCTTCGATCAGGGCGGATCCGTCATGTGTCACAATGAAGCGATAGATGTAACTGCTGTCTCCCTCCAGGAGACGGGTGGCAGTCACTGTGAGGTCCTGCGTCAAGTCATCCAGCCGATTGGTGGTAAAGGTCACATCCCGAACGCTTCCGACAAAGCCAATCTGCTTCCCGCTCCGGAGACCGCCGTTTACGAGTCCGACATGGACCCCCATGGCTTGCGCGGCATATTCGAGGCCCGCCGTGATCATCAACCGTCCCCCGACACGCAACGGGTTCCGTTGATCGCGGTGACTGGAAGTCCGGCAGGTAATGGTACTGTCGTCCCACGAATCGACCGCATCGAGCAAGCACATAGACTCCCCGTGCGGGAGCAACCTGCCAATCTCGGCTTTGACCATCCCTGTCACGACTCGATTTCCACAACAAGTCGTTGATCGTCGAGGACATTCAAATTTGCGCGATGGGAACCTCGCTGTGCAAGCGCACGAAGCAGAGGCAGCAACCGAGCGGCAGGGTTGCCACGCCGGAGCTGTTCCAACGTCTGATCCTCCATCTTGGTGACCTCGGCATGGCTGGGGGCAGCGAGTGTCAGATTGGCACGGACTGGAGCCTCGATTGCCGAAGGGGTCACGACCAGCGCGGTCGCGAACGCAGATCGGATCGGCCGTGCTCGGTCGAGCGGTGGCGGCGACGGCAGGTCATAGGCGACAAAAAGGACCGGACGGTCTTCGACCGTCGCATAAGCGACCGCTTCTAATAGTCCCAGGGTAGACGAATCGTCATAGGAGGACAGCGCGGTGGAGGACTCCTGACAGCCTGTCGCAATGCCCCAGTAGCCGGCCGCCGTGTTGTGAACCGACTGATGAAAGAGCGTCGGAGACAAGGCCCGGTCGGCTGTGGTTAAGGCGCGACACAACTGATCCAAGACAGCCATTTCACCGCCGGAGGAGGCAAATACGGTGGCGACGTCCTGTGCGCCAAGTGCTGATTGGCGGACAGCTTCGTCTGCGACATGCAGAGCCCAGCGCACAGCGTCGCTGCTGCGGCGACGTTCGTTCGCCGGCAGCAATGATGACTCCGGCTCAGGTACCGACCCGGGTCGATAGGAACTGGTGCCGGCCAACACTGCACGTCCCTTCATCCAGCCGTCGAGACCGGCACTCAGCAGACCCACACCCAAGATTCCCACCTTCATCACAAGACTCCGAGCACCAAGCTGCAATTGTTGCCGCCGAATCCGAAGATATTGCTCACCGCCAATCGAATTGGGCGTGCTTCGTTGTTGCGGATGACGCGGCTTTTCAATGCCGGATCGACACGCTCGCAGTGAAGCGTGCCGGGAACAAATGCTTCCTTCAGGCAGATGGCCGTCATCAACGCCTCGGTAATGCCTGCCGCTCCCAGCGTATGCCCTGTCCAGCCTTTCGTCGAGCTGACCACTGGAGATGATCCGAACACGTGATAGACCGCTTTGTCCTCCACCAAATCATTCGCTTTTGTCGCGGTCCCATGGAGGTTGACATAGTCGATGTCCGAGGGGGAAAGGCCCGCCCGTTCCAGAGATTGCTGAATCGCTCTAATGGCGCCCAGCCCTTCGGGATGCGGCTGAGACATATGATGGCCATCCGTGCTTTCGCCGTAGCCGAGCAGGGCTACGGCTCCCTTCCTCCCGACATTCGCGCTTGACTCAAGCAGCGCATAGCCGGCCGCTTCACCCAAAGAAAGCCCGTCCCGATCTTCATCACAAGGGCGGCAGGGCTGCGCCGACAACAACTGCAAGGCCGAAAAGCCGTACAACGTCGTCAAACAGAGGCTGTCCACACCTCCGACGATGGCGGCATCGCAAAGACCAGCTTGCAGATACCGGGCGGCAGTTGCGAACACTTTGGCACTGGAGGAACAGGCAGTCGATATGACCAGGGCGGGCCCACGCAGCCCTAGGCAGGTCCGAACAAAGTGTCCTGACGAAAACATGTTGTGGGTGTATCGGTAGCGTGCCGTGAAATCGTCTCCAAGCCTGCCGGTTTGAGGATCACGTTGCGCATAGGCATGTTCCGTCTCGAGGATTCCGGAGGTGCTGGTTCCCATGACGACGGCGATGCGGTCAGAACCGTAGCGTTGTTTCGCTTCGGCCACCGCCACCATGAATCCGTCTTGTTGCAGGGCGAGCCATGCCAGCCGGTTGTTCCGGCAATCGAACGGCGCCAATCCGTTTCCAAGCGAGAAATCCTCGAGACCATCCACCCGGCCGATAAATGTTTTGAGATAGGCATCCTCGAAATCACACGGCCGCAAACCGGAGCGCCGATCACGCAACGACCGGGACACCGCCCCGATGCCGCGACCGTTGGCGGCCACCAGCGTGTAGGCCGACAGCGTCAAGGGAGTCATCGATCGTCTATCCGGAGGCATGCTGTTTCTCCTTTGCCATCAGCCCGGTGAAGAGCAGGCAGCAGAAAGATCCCACAGAGGCGGTCAGACCTATGGCATGCAGTACCGGAATCGTTGAGGTGGCCAGAACGCCAAAAACCAGAATTGTGGTGGTCGCGCAAACGAGCAACCCATACAGGGTCTGTGCTCGCTCCACTGCACTCCCCTCCGAACGATTAAAAAACAGAGCATAATCAAGACCCAGGCCGATAACCAGCAGGAAGGTCGCGACATGAAACAAGGAGAGGGATTCGCCCGACGCATTGACCAAGGCCACCATCACGATTAACGCACTGAGAATAGGGAGGAACACCGGCACTACCAGCTTGAGTGACTTGAATGCGATGGCCAGAATCACGGCAATCGCCAGCCCTCCCCACAGCATGACTGAGAAGGTCCGGTCACGATAATCGGTCATCAGTCGGTTGGATTCTTCTTTGAGATCGACATAGCCAACTTGGGAAACGTTCCAACCGGTCACGATCTGCTTCAACCGTTGGCGGTCCTCAACACTGCGCAACGGAACCACCCCTATCCAGTGTCCCTGTTGTTCGAACAGGAGGGATGCCATTCTCATTCCGAGTGCGGTTCCCTCGAATAATGACCTGTCGGCTGGCGATTGAGATCGTGCACCCTCCACCGCATCGATGAAAGGGGTAAACAAGCCGCGCGTGAAGGGGAGGCCTTTGACCGCCGTCTCAACATTTCGTCGCAGGACGTCTGGCTCCGGCAGGGACTGCTGTCGCTGCTGCTGCAGACGATGACTCGGGAGGTAGCGTGAAATCAGGTCATAGCCAGCGATGACCCCATCCCGACGCAGCTGTTCTATCTTGGGCAGCACCGTTTCGCCGGCTTGAAGCACCGCCTCTTCGGCCGGTCCCTCGATCATCAACACATCCCGAACATCCGGTGCACTCAGCTCCTGCCGTAATTCATGATCGAGCTGTTTTTGCCTCTCCGTGACAGGGCTGAGCTCGGCCAGATCCGTCTCCCATATAGGCGTATGAGACCACAACAACGCGGCGCTGGCAAGGAGAACGGCAACCGGCACGAGCGGCTTCATTCTCGACACTCGTTGCAGCGTCGATTCGTACCCCGGCCAAGCATATCTCGGAACAAAACCGTCTGGGACGAACAAAGGGAGAATCCACCGGGTGACTGCCGCTCCCGTCAAGATACCCACGACGGCAAACACTCCGAGCTGGGTGAGTGCGGGAAACCCGGCAAGCAACAGCGAGGCAAATCCTATGGTCGTCGTCAGCACGCCCAGCCGCATCGTCGGCCAAATCGCTCGAATGACCTCTCCGGCCGAACCTCGAGCGGTCAAATGGCTGAAGAAGTGGATCGGATAATCGTCCACTACACCGAGAAGCGCGATCCCGAAACCCAGCGTGATTCCATGAATAAACCCAAACCACTCTTGCACAGCCAACATCCCTGCCAGGATTCCGGAAGTCAGTGGGATGGCACTTAACAACACCAGCGTGACCGATCGATAACTGGCATATAGAAACACCAACACGAGCGTGGCGGCAGCCATCGACAGCCACCAGGCTTCCATTTCAATCGTGCGCGCGATCTCGACCGCAAATACGCCCGGTCCACTCATGTGCAATCGGAACGGCGAGGCTCCCACCAACGCCGCGAACAAGGCGCGCGCATGTTGCTGAACCTTTGCTTGAGCATCGGCATCAAATCCAGTAGCCCGTGTCTCTGCGACGAGCAAGGCTCTCGACCGGTCACGGGACATCCAGGCACCGCGATGTGCGGCGGGCGTCTCCGCTGGAGACACTGCCGCGAGTATGGCCAGCGCCTCGCCGGTAGGATCTTCTCGTAACGTCGGTTTGATGACTGGCGCGAGGGGCGACCGGAGATCCTCAAGCCGTTGTTCCAGCGTACGGCGAAGCCATTCGCTCGAGAAGGACTCATGACCGACCTGCGGACTGAGGAGGTACCGCCATCGAAACAGGATGTCCCAGTCGCGGCGCTCCACAGCCTGGTTGCCGTTAGCGATGAATACAAAGTGGCCGGTGGCATGAAGCTGCTCACGCAAAGCGTTGCTGATGTCCGCCAGCTGGTCCGGATTTCCGCCCTCAATGGCGAGTAAGAGCATCCGGCCGGCCTGGCCGCTTCGCAGCTGCGTCAACAAGAGACGCTGGGTCGCCGTCGTTCCACCGGGCAGCAAATCGCCCAATTCACTGTGGATCACCACCCTTGTGACAACCAGCCAGAGGCCAAGGAGCATTGCAAGAACCCAGAGGGCCCCGACTCCATACCTCTGCCTCACCGACGGGCTCCCCAGAGCAGTGTCATGACCGTACGATCACCATCCGGCGAGCGGACGGCAATAGTGCCGATGCGACCCTCCGAGCCGGTAAAGAGAAGGTAGTCGACGACAGATTTGCCTGCAGGATCCAGTGGCCGCAGCAAGAGCGTCCATTTGGCAGGAGTCCCCTCGAGGGTGACTTCGTAGAGTTGTCTTAACTGCGCAGCCTCGCCCATCAGACTCATGCGAAACGCCTCAACAAAACTGCGGAGAGCCGGATACTCTCCGAGCGAAAGGGTGCGTGTAACTCCTGTGCGTTGGCTCTCGAATGTGACGCGGTCTCCTTGGATGACATGCCGCTCATGAAGCGGATCGGTGACGAGCTTTTCCAGCGTCGTCGGTGGGGTGAACCGCAGGACGCCGCGAACTTTTAACGGTTCAGTCAGCACGGATGAATAGGTGGCCTCTTCAAATGCGACCGATGGCTTTCGCTGCTCCCTTACCAGGGCCATCAACCTCTCAATCGTCCAGTCTGCGTCGGAGGCTTGGAGCATCGGAGGGAAGCTCCCAAGCGTGATCGCCAGGCAGCCGAGGGCACACTGGCGACGTAGTTGGCTTCTACCCCACTTCGGCCAGGCTTTCATAAAGATCTGCTCCATGACTCTGGGCGGTCATAGGGTGGGTGATTCCTCCGACAAGGGGGCACGGACTCAAGGCGTGTCTTGCCAAAAGTCATAGAAGTTAAACCAGTTGTTAGTAGCATTTCGGCTATAGTGCGCCAGACGGTCCGCATACTGTTGAGTCCATCGCCGTATGTCGTCCTCACGCCGCTCTGAAGAGAGTCGAATCTCCTCGCTCAGCAGTTCCAAGTGCACGTCGTAGCGATTAGTTCCGCGGTATAGACCGAAAAACATGACCACGGGCGTGCGGACCGCGTGAGCTAATCGAATGGACCCCGTCGGGAACGGTGCGTCGGAACCCAGAAAGTTACAGCGGACGGCCTGATCCCGGGACATGAGTCGGTCTCCCATGATGCCGACGATCCCTCCCCCTTCTAGACACTCCTGGACGCGCAGCATGTTGTCGATGCCTCCGACCTGCAAGACACTGCCGGAAAGGGCAGGGTTCATCTCGTGAGAGAATGCACGCATCAATGGTGCGTTCTGCTCGTCCATCAGCACCTTAATATCGAGCTCTTCGCGCGAGACGCCCATCGCTCTCACAACTTCGAAACTGCCTAGATGCGAGCCCAGGAGGAGGCATCCGCGCCCAAGCGACAGTGCACGAGTAAGTGTGTCAATGCCATTCACTCGGATATCGAATAACCCGAAACGCCCACGGAGAAAATACACCCGGTCGAGAATCGTAGACCCGAACCAGTAGTAATGGTGGAAGAGTCCTATCCAGCCAGGTGCCCGGCCTTGCGCGCGGAGGTAATAGTGGCGCAAAATCTGATTCACCTCACCGGAACGGCAGAGATAATAGACACAGACGGGAATGAGCAGCGCCCTGGCCACCGGTCTGCCCAGCGACTCCGCCACCCAAGCCATCAAGCGGATCAACCGACGGTTTCCGCGCTCCTGTCGCGTTTTCCAGGCAACGGCCATCAACTGCCCGATTGCCTTCCACCAAGCAATCGAAACCGGATGGACCCGGACGCCACGAGGCGGCTTCCCACCTCGCAGGTGAAGGCTGCCGTATTGGTATCCTGAGATTCGACGGTAATGGTGAGTCGTTCTTCCGGTCTGAGTGGAGAAGAGAGTTTGACCGCCGGCATTCCCGTGACGACTAACCCCTGCCCATAGATTTCTCTTAACGCTTGAATGACTTCCTCGAGCACGATGACGCCTGGGACGACCGGATCGCCCGGGAAATGACCCGGCAGCGCCGGATGATCGCTGTTGATCGTCAGTGTCCGTTCATACGTCATGCGACGATTCGCTCTTCCACCGCTCCATGAACTGACGCAACGCTTCACGCGGCAGCTTGCCCGTTTCGTTGCGAGGAAGTCGCGGCAAAAGCAGCAAAGGACGCGGCAAAAACACCGGATTCAGACGCCGTCTCAGCGCATGCTGGATGTCTTCTTGGGTCTTGCCAGGCGCCACGACCAATGCCATGAGACGGCTCAACGATCCTTCCTTCCCCTCCGGCACGATAAACACCCCGTCGTGCACCCCTTCAACCTCCAGCAACTGTCGGGTAAGATCGCCCAGTGATGCACGATGTCCCGCGATGTTTACCTGATCCTCGACACGGCCCAACACACGAAATGTCGCCCGTCCCGTCACCGAAATGCGATCAGGAATCGGAACGGGGCACGGCAGATGGGGGGCCTGTATGGAGCCATGAGCGCCGTTGCGTGCCAGGGCAACGCCATCGAGCATCCGCCAATCTCCGTCCGTCACCGTCCTCCGCGACGCGACGCTGCCTGCTTCCGCGAACCCGAAGATTTCATGCACGGGCGCATGAAACCGCTGCTCGGCTTCCCGAGCCAGATCGGAGGTTAGGGGCGACGTCGCTGACAGGATCATCCCCATAGGCGGAAGCCTCACGCCGGCCAACAGACAGGCGCGGAGATGCAAGGGAGTGGTAACGAGTAACGATCGCTCTGGTGAATTGGTCAACGCCGCGCGAATGTCCTCGGGAAACAGCGGCCGGCCCGCATGCATGGTCAGCCCTTGCTGTAACGGCAGCATCACCGACGCCTCTAATCCGAACATATGCTGATGAGGAACGGTGGCGACCACGCCTTGGACGCGAGCCGCTTTCAAACCCAGCCGCCTCGCAGTCGCGCGTGCCACGGACACCAATGCGTCCCACGTTTTCAGGTTCGGGGTCGGTTGTCCGGTGCTGCCGGACGTGAACGCAATGGCAACGTGTTGTTGGAGCGGGATTTGCGGAATTTTCCAGGACACTCTGGACAAGCGTCTCTCGGCTGGCAGCACGACAGCAGGGATGTCGTGGACCGGTTCCCCCCGGTCCGTCAAGCAATAGCAGCTATCATAATCGACGGCAATCCGGCGCAGGGTATCGGGCGCTCGACTCTGCGGCAGGAGCGTCACTTGCCGGCGCAAGATCGCGGCAGCAAAGCCCACAAGAAACTCGTAGCGGCTCGTGAGCAGATTGAGCACCGACGGCCGGTCGGGAAGCACCTCGGCCAGATTGTTCACCTCTGAAAGAAACTCACTCGCGGAGCGAGGGCCATCGGACTCCCAGGCCAGTAGGTCATCCGGGCGGTAACAGCCGATCAGAGGCGCATCTAGCATGACACCACAGGAATCACTTCGTGCGATGTAATTCGATCGCGCGTGCGAGCGCTCTCAAGGAGGAAAACGTGGCCTTGATGTCGGGATCGCTGGATTTAAGTTGATACCCGTAGGTTTGCGCGATGGCCAGCGACAGCTCTAACGCATCGATGGAATCAAGCCCCAGTCCGTCACCGAACAGCACCGCTTCCGGCTCGATGGAAGAGGGATCCGCCTTCAACTTGAGCGCCTGCACGATCAATTTGGCAATCTCACGTTCAAAAGGTGAGAGCGGTGAACTGGTCATCGAACGGCTTTCGGTTTCACGGCACGGTAATCGCGCAAGAGCCCGTTGAACAGCTCGTGTAGCGCGCACTCGAGAAATCCAGCCTCTTTCAAGGCACCGAGAATGGTGTCTGCCCCGACACAGTGCTCAGTCGTATCCCACCAATAATCCATGAGCGTCTTCATGTCGCGGTTCCCCGTTGAGGCTGAAAAAGCGATGCCCAGGACCGTCCTGACGTAGAATCGGGAGAGAGAGAGTAAGAGAGGTGAACGCGGACGACAAATATCGAGCAGGAGCACGATGCCTCCCGGCTTTAACACCCGTCGATACTCAGAAAATGCGTCCCGGAGATCGGAGACATGCCGCAAAGCATACCCCATGCTCAAGAAATCAAAGCAGGCGTCAGGAAAGGGCAGCCGCTCACCAATGGCATTCACCAACGTATGACAGGGACCTCGCCTCGCCTCGCGAAGCATTCCAATACTAGGATCAAGTCCTATAACCGACCCGGCAGGGCCCACGATTTGACGGGCACATTGCGCAACCAGACCGGGCCCACACGCGACATCGAGCACGTGCATGCCGGCTGTGAGTCCCGCCCTCAGCAGCGCTTTTCGTCGATACCAGAGGCCGGAACCAAGACCGGTTGCCTTGTCGATATTGCGATAGTGGTGGGCCGTACGATTGAACAGGTCGTTGAGAAAGCGCTGACGGGCCTCATCTTGGTCGTAGTAGCGGCGCAAAAGAGGATGGGGAGGCAGAGGGACGAGCTGGCCGGCTGACCGCGTGCCGGTATTATGATTGGATTCGGGATTCATGAAAAATCTCGGCTCCGGTCCCATCTTGTAGCAGGACTCTCGCGGACGGGCAAGGGGGCGGTCGGACCTCTCATTAGAACGAGAGACCGACTCCGATGGCTACAATGTGTGTCCGTAAATCCAGCGAGGGCTCTAGGTTTCCGCTCCACTGGTAACGGCTCGCAAAATATTTATACTCTCCAAACACAAAGACCTTCTCCGTCACAAGCATGCGGACCCCGGCGAAATATTGAAAGGCCAGACTGGTGTCACGTAGGGTGCCGGCCTGTGTCACCGCGCCCTTCGTAAGATGTGCGTCGACCAGATAGGATGACGACCAGCCCGCCCCCACGCCGCCATATGGTTTTACGAGCTTGCCGGGGTACTGCATGATGAGGCTCACCATCGTCGTCCACGCCAACAGGGTCCCATGTCCCGATTGCACGCCCGAAGCGCCCATGGACGCAGGGGCTTTCACCTCATGGCCCAGTCCGAACGACTCGGCCTGAATCCCGACCACATAGCCCGTGAAGGCAGGAAATACCCCGGCCTTGAACCCGCCACCGGCGGCGTTTTTGACCGTAGTCGATGGCAGTTCTTCGCCACCGACATTCAGATTTCGATTTTGAGCCAAAGAGCCGAAGACATAGACTCCTCCATAAATTTCCGGTCCCGTTCTTGGAGAAGCATCGTCTGCAGCCCAGATCTCCTGTGCTTGGGGCACTAAGACCGCGGACCATAGAGCCGCGACGAGAGGAACCGAAGCGAGATGCATGACAGATCGCACGACAGCGGCTCGGTCAGAAATAGACGTGCAAAGTGGCCAACACGTCATTATCGTGGTTCCGATGGTTGTACTCCACACGAATGGCCAGATTCGTGGTCAGGGAGACGCGCTGTCCGATTGACCATCGCCAATCCTCGGATTTTTCACCAAGGGCATACCGAAGATATGTGCCGGAAGCCAGGATCTTCCATCGATCCGTGATATCGGCCAACATGCCGAAGGTGCCGCCACCGCCGATCCGATGGGATTCCTCATAGGCCTTACTGGCATTCGCTTCCACTTCAGCCATGGCAAAAAACACCTGCCGCCCAGCGAGATGTGTTTCTACCGCTCCGCCGATGCCGCCGTTCAAGTAGCCGTTGGTGCACAGCTGGCAACCACGATGGGCGATCGTATTCATGCCGAGACCGAGCTTCCAGGAGGGCGCTTGAAACAGGGAATCGATCGGAGAAAGGGAGATCATGTTCAGGGGGCTGAAGCGCTCCAGCCTCGCTTGTGATTCATTGTGATAATGCCGCACAGCAAACGACATCGCTTCTATTTGCGCGTTCGGTGTATACCCGGGGTCGGGATCCAACAGATCCTGGTAGGCGGCACGAACGTTGATTTCTTCAAACACCCGATCATTTCGCCAACCGCCCCCGATGCCAATCCGGCTGGTCCCATGGCCGAGATCCGGTCGTTTGACATAGGGCTCAATCGTCAACTCATTCGGAGCCACCCTCATTTGGCTTCGAGCCGACAAGAGGGCTCGGTTTTTTTGCCGGTAGGGCTCCCCCTCTGGTCCTCCGCTCCCTTTCATCAAAAGATAGTCAGAGGCAGTATCAAGGATGAACGCTTGCCGGTCGAGAGAGAGGCTGCGAAAGCGATCTGACTTCAGCTCGGCGGGGTCTTTAATCATTCGGTTGAGCCAAACCCGTTCATCGAGGGTCATCGCCTCACGCTTGCGCCGTACCAACGTGCTCCTTGATGGCCGAGAAACGACTTCGCCGATGATGCCAGATTGGCCGAGAACCCGGACGGTGTCCACGGGAATCGCGTAAAGTGGAAACCGGTCCACCAAATGGATCGAGGGCTCGGCAGCTTCAATGAGCGACAAGATGTGGTACGAGCAATTTTCATCGAAAAAGAAATAATCAAAATAGGCATTCCCCAGTTCCCATGTATGCATCAAGAGGCGCTTTACCTGTAATTCGGTCAAAGCCAAGCGGTATTCCCAAATATCGCGGTTTTCAATATCGCGGTATTCCTGGACCTTCAAATAATAAGGGATCGTCGAGAAGTGCCCCGGGTAGCCGCCAAACACCCCTTTGACGGCATACTCGGGTCCGGCGTGGGGCGGTACTTCTGCGGCAAAATTGATGGTGTAATCCAAGATTCGAGTCTGCGGAGTCTGCCCCTTGCCATCGATCCGTAAGAACGTGTGACCGAACATCGAGGAAGGATTGTTCATAAATCCGGTGGGGAAGATGACGCTGATCGATTCGGCATTGAACTCGTTGAACCAGCGGGTGAACCGTTCGCACGGTTGTGCCGGCAAGCGGCGTTCGTCAAAGTGCAGTTTGTCCTTGAGCCAATAGTACCTCGCGACGAAGGCGCATTGTGCCGGCTGCTTCGAGCGGCCGACTAATTCATCAGAAAAAAACCTGGCCAGGGTCGCAGCGAGTTCAGCCTGCGGGTCCGTCTTGCCGTTAGGGGCCATGAAGAAGCCTGGATCATCCTGCATGCTGGTGAATCCGCCGAACCAGTTTCGGTTGTAGTGAAGCAGGACATGCCATTCCCGTTCGTCGGCGAGACGGGCAACTGTGGCTTGCTCAATTAGTACCGGGAGATAAGAGAGGTCCGCCGGGGCTGCAGCCCCGCGATCAAGCCCGAGGACCTGTAGAAGAAAGAACAGGGACGCCGTGAAGGCAAGTAATCGGGGGTTCCAGCCTATGAGACCGGAACCCCACAGCACGAGCTTACTTGTGCAGTGAAACTTTGGCCAGCGTAGGATGCGTTGCCACTGCGTCATTCAACGCCTTGATCATCGCACCGGGTGAAGATTCCCCCGCCTTGACGAAGGAGGCGTATCGTTCCTGCGTCATCGCGAAGAACGCCGGTTGCTGATCAGCCGGAATGCCCATGAGCGTTGCAAGTGAGCTGAGATGTTCCCCATGTCCTTGCGCCATATCCTGAGCAAGATTCTGGAAGTTGATTGCAGCAAAGACGTTCGCCTTTTCTGAAGCCCAGACCTGTCCGTCGTTGGTGCAGCCGGAGGTACCGCTGCTGATCCCGAAGGTGCCGCTGCCGAAGGTGCCGTTCGTGGTCGCTTCCAGCACCTGAACGCCGATTGTCTTTTGGTGCGGATAGTTTTGCCAAGCCAGCTTACCAAGGCCGCAGCCGGGTCCCGTATCAGGATTGCCGGTTGGCGCCGCCAACGCAATGCCAACTTGCAAGCCGAATAGCACCGCTACCGAGAGAACCAGCACTCTCTTCATCATAAGTCCTCCTTATTGAAAGAGTTGTCGTACCGCCGGTGCCTACGATTAGTAGGCAGTACCTAGGCCAAGTATACCCAAATTCGGATATGGATGTCTCACAAAATTTCGCAGGATCGCTGTCAGACGCAGTCTGAGGTTTTATATTCGTTGGTTCGGTCATGCGATCTGTACGCATCCGCGTCCCGTGTCTTACCAAGCGATCGCACCACCCGACGCATTCTCATTGTGGCGATTTGCATTCAACACGCTCCGCGTTTCAAAGCCCGGGCTTCCAATCGAATCAATGACGGCACCGCTTTCCCGCCTGAGATCGTCAGGATTCCGACCCCTCGCGGCAACGAAAATCGTTTGGGGCCGGCGGACCCGGGATTGAAGAGGATCGTGCGGCCGCGCCGATCGATCGTTGGACGGTGACTGTGACCGAAGATGCACACATCGGGTTGTTCAAGATCCAGCCAGGCCTGCGCCTCTGAGTTCATCCGACCGTTTTCATACAACACATGGCAGAGCACGATGGTCATGCCGGCGCGTCGAAGCACCACACGGCGTGCCCAGCCGCTTCTTTCATAGCCGTCCACATTACCGGATACCGCAGTCACCGGGGCAAGCCGGCGCAAGCACTGGATGACGTCCTTCCCGCCAATGTCGCCCGCGTGAAGGATTTCGCTCACCGAGGCGAAATGTGGTTCCACTGCCGGATCGTAAAGGCCGTGCGTGTCGGCAATCACTCCAATCCGAAGCGTCCGTCGTTTCACCCCCGGACTGCGACCGGCCTGAGCGCGTCTTGAACGGTGTTCCATTTAAAGGTAAAAGGCTCCGCCGGTATTCTCGGCAACCTGGCAATTTCCGCCTCGAGCCGTTGGGCCCGGCCGGCGCTCATGGGATGGGTTGAGAGCCATTCCACCCCGCCCCTCTCTTTTTTAGTGAGCCGCTGAAAAAACGTGACCATCCCGGAGGGATCGATGCGGGACCGATGAAGCAATTGGAGCCCGGTCAGATCGGCTTCCGTTTCCTGATTGCGGCCGAATTTCAAGGAGAGCAGCTCGACGCCAATCTGCTTCATGATCCTCGCCAACCCCTGTTGATCACCTACAATAATGCCGACCACGGCCACCAACCCCAATTGCTTGACGATTCGCTGGAGAGCATGGCGTTCGAGCACGTGGTTCAATTCGTGGCTCAGCACTCCTGCGACCTCCTCACCGTTTTCGGCCTCTTTCAAAAGCGCCGTGAACACGACGACATATCCGCCGGGCAGGGCGAAGGCGTTGACGACCTCGCTTTCAACCACGGCAATCTTGAAGATGTAGGGATTGTCGGGAATGTGATCACTGAGCCGTTCACTGATTTCCTGCACAGCGGCCACTGCCGCGCCGTCTTTCACTGCCGGGTGCTGGATGAGGAAATCTTCAAATGCCGATTCGCCGATCCGTCGCTCCCAGTCGAGCGGAATCCGGTCGACGGCCCACCCGACGAGCAGGTCCATGCTGAGCCATATGCCCACCATCAGGGCTCCGATGGTCGCCACTGCAATTCCCCAGGCCGTCCTGTTCCGGCTTCTCGTTCGCCGGACAGTCGCGGCTGTCACATCAAGTTCTTTCATCAGTTCCGGCGGGGCCGCCGACCTGAAGGTTGTGATGAGAGACGGGTCTTTGAGATAGACCGTCCGTGTGGAGGGAGCCGTCCCCCATCGCACGACCAACTGATCGTGGTTGAGACCGCCGGCCGACACTGAAAGAAGGCGAAACGGCAGATTGAGTTCGTCCAGGCCGTTGCCTTCGTCAAAGCGGACCGTCAACCCCTTCGCCGATATTTCGACATGGCACGGCAGCCCCGTGGAGGGAAGACCGTCGCTAAAGCACAGCGCATTCGGAGAAGTCGGGGCGGTTGCTGAACCCAAGTTATTCGCTCACTGGAATAAATTGGCGCACCCACGCGCCAAAGCTACCGGGATTAC
>DASTQY010000063.1:0-2694 GCA_035761525.1 Nitrospira sp.
TGGTGATCGCCGCTTGTCGCGTCTTGTTGTAATACAGCGTGACTTTCTTGATCAACTGACCGGCATTGCGCGTGGCGCCATCCATCGCCGCCATGCGTGCGCCATGCTCGGCCGCAGCCGATTCCAATAGAATTCGGTATGCCTGCACCTGAAAGTGTTTCGGGATGAGAACATTCAACAGCTCAGCCTCGTCCGGCTCATAAAGGTAGCTACCGCCCGTCATACCCTCGGCGGGTGCCGCTCCGAATTCGGCTAGGGCGTCGATGGGAAACAGCTTCTCCACGATTACGCGCTGTTGGATGGCGGACTTAAATTCGTTGTAGACGACGTGCAGCTCGTCGAACGTGCCTTTGATGAACTTCTCAGTCAGATCTCCGCCGATATCGATGGCATGTTCAAAGCTGAGTTTATCAAAGACACCAGCCCATTCCTGCCGGATCTTCCAGGAGCGGCGGCGGAAATAGTCCCGGCCCTTCCGTCCGATGATGCTCAAACTGACTTGAAGCCCGCGCGCTTCGCATTGCCGCAGGAACTCCGTCGTTTTTCGGACAATGCTGCCATTGAAACCGCCACAGAGCCCCCGGTCGCTTGTCACGACCAACACCTCAATCCTTCTGCTCTCGCGCTTCTGTAAGAGGGGGTGAACCGAGCGATTGACCCGCCGGCTGAGATTGCCGAGCACGGCACGCATTTTATGCGAGTAGGGGCGGGCAGCCAAAATCCGATCCTGAGATCGTTTGAGCTTGGCTGCAGCCACCATCTTCATGGCCTTCGTGATCTTTTGCGTGTTCTTGAAGGCCGCAATTTTGCGCCTCAAGGATTGTAAGCTCGGCATGCCGTGTCTTTCGTCTGGGCAACAGGAGGAATGAGGGGGCTTACTACTTTTACTTTGCGCCGTACCCCATTTTCTGTTTGAACGTTGTGATGATCTCTTTGAGCTTCGCAGTCAGTTTCTCATCGATTTTTCCGGCGCTGGCGACTTCCTTTTTCAGATCCGGATGGTGTTGCTGCGCATAGTGCAGTAGGTCCGCCTCAAACTGCTGCACCTTGTCAACCGACACGTCATCCAAGAATCCGTTCACGCCCGCATAGATTGAGATCACTTGATCGGCGACCGGCATCGGCTTGTACTGGCCCTGCTTCAACAACTCGACCATGCGAACGCCGCGGGCAAGTTGCATTTGTGTCGCCTTATCCAACTCGCTGCCGAATTGAGCAAAAGCGGCCATTTCACGATATTGGGCCAGGTCCAAGCGGAGAGTACCGGCAACTTGCTTCATTGTCTTGATCTGAGCGGAACCGCCGACACGCGACACAGAGAGGCCGACGTTGATCGCGGGGCGAATGCCGGAATAAAAGAGATCGCTGCCCAGATAGATCTGGCCGTCCGTAATGGAGATGACATTCGTCGGGATATAGGCCGAGACGTCACCGGCCTGCGTTTCGATGATGGGCAGCGCCGTAAGACTGCCGCCACCCAATTTATCGCTCAGTTTCGCCGCCCGCT
The DNA here is from genome assembly GCA_035761525.1 of Nitrospira sp. GTDB lineage: Bacteria > Nitrospirota > Nitrospiria > Nitrospirales > Nitrospiraceae > Nitrospira_C. The sequence continues at coordinate 1,508 of DASTQY010000063.1, forward strand.
CGAGCAGCCTTGAGTGGAGATAGAAGACGTCACCTGGATAGGCTTCTCGCCCGGGTGGCCTTCGTAGGAGCAGGGAGAGCTGCCGGTAGGCCACCGCGTGCTTAGAGAGATCATCGTAGACAATCAAGGCATGCTTACCGTGGTCCCGAAAATACTCACCGATCGCGGCACCGGCGAATGGCGCCAGGAATTGCATGGGAGCCGCATCACTGGCCGTAGCCGAGACTACCATGCTGTAGTCCATTGCATGATGCTCTTCGAGGGTTTTCACCACGCGGGCCACCGTCGAGCGTTTCTGACCGACGGCCACGTAAATGCAAAATACACCGAGGCCTCTCTGGTTAATGATCGTATCGACGGCGATCGCCGTCTTGCCCGTCTGACGATCCCCGATGATCAACTCGCGCTGGCCTCGACCGATGGGAATCATGGCATCGATGGCCTTGATGCCAGTCTGTAAGGGCTCGCGCACCGATTGTCTGGTATTCACACCCGGAGCGACGACCTCGATGCGTGATGAATGCTGTGATTTGATCGGCCCCTTGCCGTCGATCGGCTGGCCGATCGCATTGACTACTCGGCCGATCAGGGCTTCGCCGACAGGGATTTCCGCAATGCGGCCCGTCCGCTTGACCGGGTCGCCTTCTTTGATTCCGACGTCGTCGCCCATCAACACGGCACCGACGTTGTCTTCTTCCAGGTTCAAGGCAATGCCATACAAACCGCCGGGAAATTCAAGCATTTCACCTGCCATGGCGCCATCGAGTCCGTAGACCTTGGCAATACCGTCGCCGACCTGGATCACGGAGCCGGTTTCTTTGACGTCAACCTGCTTGTCGAACCCTTTGATCTTTTCCTTGATGATCGCACTAATTTCTTCTGCCTTGATCTGCATGGCTACTCCTTGCTCGTCGCAACGGTCACAGATGTCCTCGTCTTAAGCTCCGGAACGCGCGTCGCGCGAAAGCGGCAGGTTTGGCCGTCTTTCGAGGGAGGCTCGTGTCGTCCTTCTTAGTCTCGGGTCAGCAACGACTGCATGGCGTTCAAGCGTCCTCGAACGGTGCTGTCGACGACGGTACTGCCGATATGAATGCGCAGGCCTGCAAGATGCGCCGCATCAGTGTGAAACGTGACCTCGACCTCTCGCTTCAGCGTCTCGCGCAGGCGCCCCTTGATGCGGTCCTGTT
>DASTQY010000064.1:0-3726 GCA_035761525.1 Nitrospira sp.
CGTGGTCCACGGCGGCTGAAGCGGCAGCGGAGCAGGACATGACGCTCATCCCTCGCGGCGAGTTCACAATGGGTAGCCATGAACATGCTGACGAAGCGGCTCATCAAGTGGTGCTCGATCCTTACTATATCGACAAATACGAAGTCTCGAACGCCCGCTACAAGGAGTTCATCAGCGCTGCGGGACATCCCGCGCCCGCGTATTGGGATGATCCGCGGCTGAGCAAGCCCAATCAACCGGTGGTGGGGGTGAGCTGGAACGATGCGGCTGCCTTCTGCAAATGGGAAAGCAAGCGGTTACCGACCGAAGCAGAATGGGAGCGGGCCGCCAAGGGACCGGAAGGCGACAATCACTACCCCTGGGGACACAAGCTTGATTCCACGAAGGCCAATTATGGGCAGAATGTTGGACGCACGATGCCGGTGGATTCTTATCCCGACGGAGTGAACGGCTTCGGCGTGTACAACATGGCCGGTAATGTCTTCGAGTGGGTGTCTGATTGGTACGATCCGAAGTACTACAAGCAGAGTGTGGCGCTCAATCCGCAAGGGCCGGAGAAGGGTTACAACTTTGCCAACCAAGGGCCGGTTAAAGTCTTGCGTGGTGGGTCCTGGCTTGCGCCAGAAACATCGTTACACACCAGTCATCGGTTCTGGAACCAGCCGGAAAACAACTCGTACGGCGTCGGACTGGGATTCCGCTGCGCCAAGTCGGCTCCAGCCGTCTCGGAGGAGTCGATTCAGGCTGGACGCGAGGCGTTCATTCAGGCGCTGATCGCGATGGGAGCGGAAAAGAGCTCTGATGCCACGGCCTCGATCGAAAAGGCGCTCGCCGCCGATCCGGGCAACAAAGAGTATCTCGCGACCCGCGAATTGATCAAGAAGAGCATGAAGAAGAAAAATTAACACCCGACAACCACAGGAGAGGCATGGTCATGACAGGCTCATTGAATCTTATGGTCGTCGTTACCTTCAGCGCAGCACTGGGAGCCCAATACGTCTGGGCGGGGCCGATCAATGCGTCCCACCACCCGCACCCCGATCAGGCCCGTGCGGTTCATGAAGCGGAACATGCGGTGGACCATGCCTGGGAGGTGTATCACCGCGCGGCATTGGGCGGGACGATCGCGTCGCCCATTCTTCAGGTGGAAATCGAGGAGCATCTGCATGAAGCCAGGACCCTCGTCGCCCAAGCACAGGAGGCAGCTGAACGAGGCGATCATCAACGGGCGGAGCGCATGGTCGGGGAAATCCACATTCATGCATCCCACGCCATCGAGGGAAGCAAGGAGCGGAAGCAATGACACGAGGCGAGGGCCACGTCCTCAACTGCTGGGGCGTATTGAGCAGCCTTTTCTTAATCGCAGCTGCCGACTTGCCGCCGGTATCGGAGGCACTTCAGGACAGAGAGCTCGATCCCGTGCCTATGGTGACCATTGCGGCAGGAGAATTTCTCATGGGCAATCCCGAAGGAGTAGGTCGAGCCGATGAATGGCCTCAGCGCAGGATTTATCTGGATACCTTCTGGATTGATGAGGTGGAAGTGACCAATGAACGATTCATGGCCTTCATCTCAACCACCGGGCACCAAAACCCGCCGAATCCCTATGGCACTGGACCACTGCTGTCAGCCAAGGGCATCGAGCAGCTGCCTGTTGTCCAGGTCACCTGGTACGACGCCAAGGCCTATTGCAGTTGGGCCAAAAAGCGTCTGCCGACAGAGGCCGAATGGGAGAAGGCAGCTCGGGGAACGGATGGTTGGAAATATCCTTGGGGCTATGACCTGCCTACGCGTCAACGGGCGAACTTCGATCGGGAGTGGGAGGACATGAAGACGCACCATCCCGCAGGTACGTTGCCCGGCGGCGACTCGCCCTACGGAGTGAAAGACATGTCCGGCAACGCCAGAGAATGGGTTCAGGACTGGTACGACGCTGAGTACTATCGACGTGCGCCGAACCGCAATCCGAAGGGGCCGGAGAAGGGCATCGTGCGCTCAATACGAGGCGGATCGTGGCACAGCCCTATGTCAGACATTACGACGAGTGCTCGTGGCAGAGGGGGCTTCGCGCTACAGACACACGGCACCGGATTCCGTTGCGCGCGAGGGAGCGAAAGCGAGGCGCTACAGCAATAATGTGGACGGCCTCAGCCGACGAAAGTGGCTTGACCTCCTTAATGGAGATGTCGCTTCTCTGCAGGGCGGGCGCCTACTGCTCGATGAACAAAATGAATGAGGTGTCCCGTGGAACACAATGGGAGACCGGAGCAGATGTCGATCCCTCAGATGTTTTGTCGCTGCGGACGGTGTGGAGGACTGATGTTGGTGGAATCCTACATGGATTTGCAGGACGATACCGGTCAGATCGGCATCAAAGCATTGCGCTGCACTGGATGCGGCGAGGTCATTGACGGAGTTATTCTAAAGAATCGCCTGCAGGCGCCTCCGAATCTCAGCTACGGCACCAAGCGACGGAAGTTCGCCCAACGTCTTGGTGAGAGTTCTTCGCGTCAGCCCTCAGACCCAACCGGCGACCTGGAGTTCGGGGACAAACCCTGACTGGTTTTGATAAACGGGCAGTAAGGAGAAGAGACCGTGGATATTGTCATCGCAGGCGGTACGGGTTTCATCGGCAAGGCCTTGTGCGAAACGTTACGTCGGTCAGGCCACCGGCTCACGATACTCACAAGAAGGCCGGCCACAGTAGAGCACCTCTTCGGGTCGCAAGTGACGACGGTGGAGTGGGATGCGTTGAGTGCAGGGACTTGGGAGCGCAGTTTGCGCGACGCTCAGGCGGTGATCAATCTCGCCGGCGCAGGTATCGCGGATGCCCGTTGGACCGACCACCGTAAGCGGGTGCTGATCGAGAGCCGTCTCCGGCCCACGCGGCTCCTGGTCGAGGCCTGCGCACGTCTGAGCGTGAAGCCCCAGGTCTTTATCAGCGCGTCTGGCGTCGGGTTCTACGGCCCGCAGGGCACTGAGGTGCTCGATGAATCGAGCGGGCGAGGCCGAGGATTTCTTTCCGATCTCTGCGTCCAATGGGAATCCGCTGCATTAGAAGCTGCTTCGCAGGGAATACGAGTCGTGTGTATGAGGACAGGGATGGTCCTCGAGCAGGACGGGGGAGCCCTGCCGCGTATCGCACTCCCCTTCCGGCTGTTTCTTGGCGGACCCGTGATGCCCGGCACTCAATGGATCTCGTGGATTCATCGAGACGATTTGGTTGGTTTGATCGAATGGGCCTTGGCGATGCCTGAAGTGAGCGGTCCGGTCAACGGCGTCGCTCCCTCGCCTGTGACAATGGCAGAATTCTGCCGGCTGCTTGGTCTCGTTCTCAGAAGGCCTTCGTGGCTTCCCGTTCCTGAATTTGCGTTGAGAATGGCGCTGGGACAGTTGGGATCAATAATGACAACGGGGCAGAGGGTCGTCCCGGCCGTTGCGGAACGTCACGGGTACAGATTCCGCTTTCGGGAAGTTCAGCGAGCGTTACAGGCCATCTTTCCCGCAGGGGCATAACCATGAAAAAAAGATTCCCTATCTCGACGGTCTGGCAGCCGGTATTCTAAAGAGGAAAAACATTTGAATCGTAGGAGGGAACCATGAAATCAACAACACTATTATTGATTCTGGGCGTGCTGTCAGGACTGTTGTTCTGGGGAGGATCCGCGATCGCCGAGCCGTCTGCGGAGCCCTCTTTGAAGCAAAGCGAAGGCATGCAGCTTTCCA
>DASTQY010000065.1:0-5525 GCA_035761525.1 Nitrospira sp.
CCCAGGGCACGTTCGTCTTTGTGGTGAAGGGAGACCAGACAGTCGGCGTGCGGGCGATTACGGTCGGTGTCACTCATGGAGAGGAATCGTCGATTGAGTCGGGTCTGGTTCCCGAAGACATCGTGGTCGTGGACGGGGCAGAAAAGCTTCGAGATGGAACCAAAGTCGAAATCCGGGCGCCGCGCGACTCGCCTCCGCCCGCTACCGGGTTGCCGCCGGCCGTAGGGGACGTGCCGCGTAAAGGAAGCCGCTCGTGAATCCATCCCGTCTCTTTATTCTGCGTCCGGTAGCGACAACCCTGTCAATGGCCGCTATCTTCCTTGCCGGATTCATCGCGTACAGGTTGTTGCCGGTATCTGCGCTACCGCAAGTCGATTATCCGACCATTCAGGTGGCCACGTTCTATCCTGGCGCGAGTCCCGATGTGATGGCATCGTCCGTCACCGCCCCTCTTGAACGCTATTTCGGGCAGATGCCCGGATTGACTCAGATGACCTCCACAAGTTCCAGCGGCAGCTCGGTGGTGACGTTGCAATTCAGTCTCGACCTCGACCTTGATGTCGCCGAACAGGGCGTACAGGCCGGCATCAACGCGGCCTCTACATTTCTGCCGCGGGATCTTCCGAACCCGCCGGTCTACAGCAAGGTCAACCCGGCCGACGCGCCGATTCTGACCCTGGCGCTGACGTCGGAGACGCTCCCTCTATCGGAGGTGGAGGATTTTGCGGAAACCAGGTTTGCTCAGAAAATTTCGCAAATGTCCGGCGTGGGGCGGGTGACCATCAGCGGTGGACAGCGACCGGCGGTGCGCATCCAAGCCAACCCGACGACGTTGGCGGCCTACGGACTGACCCTCGAAGACCTGCGCGTGGCCCTGGCGGCCGCCAACGTTAACCAAGCGAAAGGCGCATTCGACGGCCCGCGGCGGGCCTCGATCATCAATGCGACGGATCAACTCATGGTCAGCCGGGACTACCGGCCGCTGATCGTGTCGTATCGCAACGGGGCCCCTGTGCATCTGTCCGACGTCGCGGATGTCATCGATGATGTCGAGAATATCAAACAGGCAGCCTGGATGAACGACGTCCCGGCGGTCATCCTCAACATTCAGCGTCAACCGGGCGCAAACGTCATCGAGGTGGCAGACCGCATTAAAATTTTGCTCCCGCAGCTTCAGAGTGCAATGCCATCGTCCGTCCATGTTACGGTGCTGACCGACCGTACGACATCAATCAGGGCTTCGGTTCGGGACGTGCAGTTCGAATTGATGTTGGCAGTCGCGCTCGTGATCCTGGTGATCTTTCTTTTTCTCCGAACCCTATCCGCTACGGTCATCCCAGCGGCCGCCGTTCCGCTTTCCCTGGTCGGGACGTTCGGGCTCATGTACCTGATGGGGTTCAGCCTGAACAACCTCACGCTGATGGCCCTCACCATTTCCACGGGTTTTGTCGTGGACGATGCGATCGTGATGATCGAAAACATCGCACGGTACATCGAGAAGGGGGATTCGCCGTTCCAGGCCGCACTCAAGGGTTCCCAACAGATCGCCTTCACCGTGCTCTCGTTGACCATCTCGCTCATCGCCGTTCTCATTCCGCTGCTGTTCATGGGGGACGTCGTCGGGCGGTTGTTCCGAGAGTTTGCCATCACCCTGAGCGTCACGATCCTCATCTCGGCCGTGGTGTCGTTGACGCTTACCCCGATGATGTGCGCCAGACTGCTACGACACAGACGGCAGACCGAGCAAAGTGCGTTTTACCGACATACCCAGCGGCTGCTCGATCGGGTCATTGCGAACTATGGGGCATCGCTACGATGGGTACTGAATCATCAGCAGGCCACGCTGACCGTAGCGGTGGGCACGCTGATTCTGACCGTCCTGCTCTACGTGATGGTCCCAAAGGGTTTTTTCCCCGTTCAGGATACCGGTGTGATCCTGGGCATCACCGAAGCACCGCAGACAATTTCATTCGCCGCCATGCGGGATCGGCAGCGGGCAGTGGCCAGAGCGGTACTCGAGGATCCGGCCGTCGAGAGCCTTTCTTCGTTCATCGGCGTTGATGGTATCAATACCACGCTCAACAGTGGGCGAATTCAAATCAATCTCAAACCCCTCAAAGAGAGAAAGGTGAGCGCAAGCGACGTCATGCAACGTCTACAGTCCCGCGTTACCGCCGTAGGAGGGATCACGTTGTTTCTGCAGCCGGTGCAGGACCTCACGGTCGAGAATCGCGTGAGCCGTACACAATACCAATATACGCTCGAAGATGCGGACCCGGAGGAACTGAACCGGTGGGCGCCCGCCTTAGTCGAGTCCTTGCAGGCGCTTCCCGAACTGCGCGACGTGAGCAGTGATCAGCAGAACCATGGCTTAGCCGCCATGGTGAATATCGATCGGAATACCGCCTTCCGCCTTGGAATCACTCCCCAGCTGATTACCGATGCCCTCTATGACGCGTTCGGTCAGCGCCAAGTCTCCACCATGTTTACGCAGCTCAATCAGTATCGAGTCATTCTCGAAGTGATGCCTGAGTTCCAAAAAGGGCCGCAGGCCATGCAATTCATCGGCGTGCGCTCGTTCGGCGGCGGACAGGTCCCGTTAAACGTCTTCACGACCGTGACAGAAACTACGGCGCCGCTCACTGTTAATCGTCAAGCGCAATTCCCCGCGGTCACGCTGTCCTTCAATCTCGCGCCAGGAACGTCGCTCGGTGAGGCGGTCAAAGCCATCGAGCGGGTCACGCAAAAGGTCGGCCTGCCGCCTAGCATCCGCCGCAGTTTCCAAGGAACGGCCCAGGCATTCCGTGCTTCACTGGCGAATGAACCACTGCTGATTTTGGCAGCGCTGATGACGGTGTACATCGTGCTCGGCATCCTCTATGAAAGCTACATCCATCCGCTCACGATCCTCTCCACACTGCCGTCAGCGGGCGTCGGTGCGCTACTGGCGCTCATGCTGTTTGGCATCGAATTCAGCGTGATCGCCCTCATCGGCATCATTTTGTTGATCGGCATCGTGAAAAAGAATGCCATCATGATGATCGATTTTGCGCTCGATGCGGAGCGTAAGGACGGGAAACACCCCACCGAAGCAATCTATGAGGCCTGTCTCCTCCGTTTTCGCCCCATCATGATGACGACGATGGCTGCCTTGCTAGGCGCCCTTCCTCTGGCGATCGGCTCAGGAGTCGGTTCGGAGCTGCGGCATCCTTTGGGCATTGCCATCGTGGGTGGACTCATTGTAAGCCAGGTGTTGACCCTCTACACGACGCCGGTCGTCTACCTCGCATTCGATCGCTTGGCTCGACGCGTTCGCGCCGGAACAGCTCAGGCGCCGATCTCGGAGGCGCTCGGCACCGGGCCGACATGAACATCTCCGCACCATTTATCCGACGTCCGGTCGCCACGACGTTGCTCACGATTGGCGTCACGCTCGTCGGAATCATCGCCTTCCGGTTACTGCCGGTTGCTTCTCTTCCGCAAGTGGAATTCCCCACGATCGGTGTTCAGGCGAATCTCCCCGGCGCGAGTCCGGAAACGATGGCGAGTTCGGTCGCGGCTCCGCTGGAACGTCAGTTCACCCGGATAGCCGGCGTGACGGAGATGACCTCATCGAGCACGCTCGGCTCGACCAGCATCACATTGCAGTTCGAGCTGAGCCGCGACATCGACGGAGCTGCCCGCGATGTCCAGGCCGCGATCAACGCCGCCCGTGCCGATCTGCCAGCCAACCTTCCGTCGAATCCTGGTTACTGGAAAAACAATCCGGCCGATGCGCCCATTCTCCTTCTCTCGCTGACCTCGGACATCGTGGACCGCGGTGTAATGTACGATGCTGCTTCGAGCATCCTGCAGCAAAAGCTCTCGCAGATCGAGGGTGTTGGCAGAGTGTACGTGGGAGGAGGCTCGCTTCCGGCCATTCGCGTGGATCTCAATCCTACGGCGCTGAACAAATACGGCATCGGATTCGGCGACGTCCGTCGCATGCTGAGCGCCACAAACGTGAGGCGGCCGACCGGGCAACTGACTGACGGGACGCGAGCCTGGGAAATTCGGATTAATGATCAGATCCACAAGGCGGACGACTACTTACCTCTCGTCGTCGCCTATCGGGATGGACGGGCGGTGCGACTGTCGGACATTGCGACAGTGGAGACGTCGGTTGAAGACTTGCGGAATATGGGCATGGCCAACATGACGCCCGCTGTGCTTGTGATGGTCTATCGGCAGCCAGGTGCGAACATGATCGAGACGGTTGATCGCATACGCGCTGTTTTGCCTCAACTGGAGGCCTCAATTCCAGGCAGCATCAAGCTGTCCCTTTTCAGCGACCGGACAGAAGTCACCCGGGCGTCGCTGCACGAGGTCGAGCGGACACTGGCTATCTCGGTCCTGCTCGTGATTCTGGTCGTGTTTGCCTTTCTTAGAGACGTACGTGCCAGTCTTATTCCCTCTGTCGCGGTGCCGGTCTCGCTCATCAGCACGTTCGGCGTGATGTACCTTCTCGGCTATAGTCTCGACAACCTCTCACTCATGGCGCTCACGATCGCAACCGGATTCGTCGTCGACGACGCGATTGTCGTGCTGGAAAACATCAGCCGGTACCGAGAACAGGGCATGCCCATGCTGCAGGCCGCGTTGCGCGGTGCGCGAGAGATCACGTTCACGGTCCTGTCGATGACACTCTCGCTCGTCGCGGTGTTTCTTCCCATTTTGCTCATGGGAGGCATGATGGGCCGGATGTTCCGCGAGTTCGCCGTCACGCTTTCGGTGGCGATTCTCGTCTCCCTCGTGGTGTCGCTGACCACAACGCCCATGATGTGCGCGACATTATTGAAGCCGCACCGCCCCGGACCGCACGGAAGGTGGTATCGAATCAGCGAAGGGATCTTTGAGGGCATGCGTGGGAAATATGCCGGGACCCTCGCGTGGGTGCTGCGACATCCCCGCATCATGCTCGGGCTCACATTGGCAACCATGGGGCTCAGCGGCTACCTTTATACAGTGGTGCCGAAAGGCTTTTTCCCGCAGCAGGACACAGGCCTCATTACCGGTGTCTCGGAAGCGGCGCAGGATGTTTCGTTCAAGGAGATGATGCGGCGGCAGGAGGCGATCGGCGATATCGTCGGCAAGGATCCGGCGGTTGCCACCTATGCCATGAGCATCGGCACGGGCGGCAGCGTGGCGGCGTTGAACAACGGCCGCATCTTCATCACGCTGAAGCCGCGCAGCGAACGCGACGTGTCGGCCGATCAGGTGATCGCGCGGCTCCGGCCGAAGCTGGAGGCGGTGGAAGGCGCGCGCCTGTTCATGCAGGCCGCGCAAGATGTGAATGTCGGCGGGCGCGCGGCGCGCACGCAGTTCCAGTACACGCTGCAGGACTCCAACTTCGACGAGCTCAACGAGTGGGCGCCGAAGGTGCTGGAGAAGCTGAAAGCCCTTCCGGAGCTGCGGGACGTGGCCTCCGATCAGCAGATGTCCGGGACGGCGCTGATGCTGACCATCGACCGCGACCAGGCCTCGCG
>DASTQY010000066.1:0-4913 GCA_035761525.1 Nitrospira sp.
TCCAGTCCATCAACTATGAGGGAGCCACGCCGTTGCGAGTCAACGCGGATCGCACGTACTACAACTGGGCGCCCGAGATGTCCTTGACCTGGAAGCCGGCTGAGGGTTATCGGCATTGGATCCGGGCTTCCACAGGGTACGGCATTCCACAATTCAATAATTTATTGAGAGATCCCGTCACGGGCCAACCTGGAACCAATTTTGACCTCAAGCCGCAAAAAAATCTCAATACGGAAATCGGCACAGAGTCGAGACTGACGAAGGATTTGGTCGTGGAACTGGTTGGGTTTTGGACCTTCTTCAAGAATGAAATCATTACTCAGACCATTTCAGGGAACAACGTTGCGTCGGTGAATGCCGACTCCTCGCAATATCGCGGGATCGAGGCTCGATATGACTGGCGCCCCCTTACGGGATTGCGTTTCTCAGGGGCCTACACGCATCTCGATGCGAGATATGTCAATTTCTCGGATCGCACCGCGGCAGGCTTCTTGGTTCGCGATGGGAACAAGGTGCCCAACGTGCCGACTGATATTTTCAACACCAAAGTTGAGTACGATCACGCGCCTACCGGTTGGGGAGGGTGGGTAGAAGGCAGCTATTACAACAGCTATTTCTTGAACAACAGCAATACGTTTGGCATCCCGTCGTATATCATCATGAACGTGAACGTCCACAAGAGCATCGAAATCAAAAACTCCTGGATACGATTCGCGAAGTTCTATCTGGAGCTGGATAACATTGCAGACAAGAAGTATGCGGCGTCCGGCCAGGTTATAGGCGGGGAAACGACTGCTGCAGCAGCCGGTCAGCAGGCCTTCTTTGCCGGATACGGCCGAGCCATCTATGGAGGTGTGACGTTGGGCCTTTTCTAGCCTTGAGTTTCTGCGAAGGGGCCACTAACACACGTCCCCTCACGTTTGATTTCGATACCGGCCCCCCGTATAGTTGGAACACACCTCGCGTAGCACGGAGCGCTCTCTTGACGGTACGTGCAGCTCGACTCTTTTGGGTGATTCTAAGCGTTGTTTCTTGCCTTTTCTTTCCTGACGGTGGGTCTGCTGCCACACCTGCCGATTCGGACAGGCGCGCCGTCGAGCAGGCGACCGAACTCTTCAGGGGCGGCGATGCCGATGCCGCTATTGGCGCCTTGCGCAAGGCGACAGAGTCCGGTTCTTCTTCAGCAGAAGCCTACCATCTATTGGGCCAGATCTATTTCAAAGGCAAAAAAAAGCCTCAGGACGCGGTCGAGGCCTATACGCATGCGCTCAAGCTGAAACCGGCGTATCCCGATGCCCTCAATGATCTGGCGGAAGTGTATGTCGCACAGGGCAGGACGGCGGAGGCTGAGCAGACGCTTAAACGGGCGATCGAAGTGGCGCCAAAGCGTGAAGAGTCCTATGTGAACCTTGCACGGCTGTATGAGAGCCGGCACGATGTTCCCGCCGCGATCAACACCTATCAGCGCTTGTTGACTGTCCGTCCCACGAGTGCGGACGGACTGTTTGGGCTGGCGATTCTGTACGAAGGGCAAGGCAACAACAAGTCCGCACGCGAATTGCTCGCACGTTTGACCAAAGCCAATCCTGCTCATGCCGACGGATGGTATCAAGCCGGCCGGTTGGCCGAACGGAGCAATGACTTGCTCGAGGCCGCCTATGCGTACCGGCAGGCCATTGCCGCAAAACCGAACCTGGTCGATGCCCACTATAACCTTGGGTTCATTCTCAGGAGTCAAAACAAGCCGGCGGAAGCCGAGAAAGAATTCCTAGAGGTTATCCGTTATCGTCCAGAGTATGCCGAGGCGCATATGAACCTTGGGGTTGTCTATACGAGTATGAATAAGCTGGAAGAGGCAGAACAGGAATATGAGAGAGCCGTGGCCTTGAAACCGGACTACGCCGAGGCCCACTACAACCTTGGCGTGTTCTATGAGTTACATCGAAAAGACATGCCGCGGGCGCTCGCGCAATATCACAAGTACCGAAACTTGGGCGGTCGAGACGACCGGGTGGAACGGATCATTGGCACCGCCGGGCGTTAACGCGCTCAGGGTGTTCAATAAGGCAGTTGTTCTCACCCGCCCAGCCCCGGCACGCCGAGACGCGCCTCTCCGCTGGCAAGGCCGCAGCGAATGAAGAGGTGAAGCGTACATATTCTGATACGTTGAACCTCTGAATGACGCGAGAAGGAAGCTAGCGGCCTTTTTCAACACCCTGCTTACCAGCGATACGGCCATGGCCGCCAATACGGACTACCATAGGGACCATAATAGTGAGAACCCATGTAGGGTCGTGTGGGAAGCGAGGACTCCGGGGGAGGTAAGACCTCGATGTGACGTGTCTCAATCACTGGGAAGGTGTATTCCGTTTCGTCAAGGGGAAGCGTCGTGGAGCCCGTCACTTCACCTGTCACGGTCACTCGCGTGCCGGGAGGAATGGTCGCAGGATCTAGAAAGTCTCTTTGCATGGCAATGAAGCGCCCTTCGGATTTCATCCGGTCGGTTCCCGGCTCTCCGGAGCGATCCAGCGGAAGCTGCAAAATCTCTATTCGAGTGCCGTCCTTCAATCGTTTTGCGCTCAAGACTTCTCCCCCGAATAGGACCGATTGCCCTCTGTAGGAATCCGGAGCGGCTTTGACTTGAAGGAACGAAATTTGATTGGCGGGCGATCCTTCCCCCGTTTCTGGGTTTGACGCACACCCCAACACCACCAGACAGAGACTCATCGCTGAGACAGCAGCCCATCGGGAAGGCATGAGGCGAATTATACCAAACAGCAAAGGGCAGTCGGTATTCGATATAATGGCCGGCGGCCGTATGAGCGTTTGAGAAAGGAGCGGGCATGAGAAGATATCCGGGTATGTGGGCGATGATGGTGGGGATGCTGATCGCCACAGTTCAGCTTCCGACGACGGACACCGTTCAGGCGTCAGGACCGCCCGAGTTCAAGGGTAAATATGAAATTCTGCAAGACGAGCGGTCTACCCATCAACCGGGAAAGGTCAAGTTGATCGAGTTCGCGGATTTTTACTGCCCGCACTGTCATTACTTCGATGGGGAAGGACTGCCGATTCTAGAAAAGGAATTTGGGAAGAAGCTCGAGACGACGATGGTAGGGTTTCCCGTGATCAGAGGCAAGCTTCCGACGCCCTTTGATATGTATGAGCAGGCCAAGTTGATGGGCAAGGGAAATGAAATGAAAAAGGTCCTGTTCCGTACGATTCACAAGGACAAGGTGACGGGCGTGCTCGACCGCTCGATACGCGAAGTACTGATCAAAGAAGTGGGACTCGATCCTAAAGTGTTCGAGGAAGGGCTTGCTAGCGGCAAACCGGCTCAGTTGTTTGAAGACGGGAAAAAGTGGGGCGAGCGGATCAAGTTGCAACAGACACCCACCATCCTGTTGGACGGCAATATCAAGGTCGAAAAGATCGATCCAGACAATCTCAAGCTCCTGATTCAAAGTATTCTCGATGGGGATGCCAAGAAGTAGCCGGTTCACGGCTTGACCGCCGGACCGAGAAGCACGCGTGACGCCTGTGCTGTGCGAGACTCGGGGTTCCCGTTCGAGAGAAACTGTTCCAACGATCTCCATATGGCTGTAGATCCTGTTTGCGGCATGACTGTCGATCCGGCCACCGCAGCCGGACAGTATGACTATCAGGGTGTGACCTACTATTTCTGCGCGACTTCCTGCCTTGAGACCTTTAAGCGCGATCCTCAACGGGCACTGCAGGCTCGTCAGCCAGGGTTGATTACGTTGGGGAAGAACAACCCACTGCCGATGATGCCGGCATCTCCATCGGTGGAATCGGGGAACATCGACCCGGTTTGCGGAATGACCGTACAACCTGAAAGCGCCGCCGGCTCCTATGTCCATGAAGCCAAGCGCTACTATTTCTGTTCACCCGGCTGCTTAGCCAGGTTTCGTGAGAACCCAACCCATTACCTGATCCCTCCAGAGCAGCGGCTACAGAAACCAATTGCGGTACCGGCCGGTGCGACCGTGGAATACATCTGTCCGATGGATCCCGAGATCGTCGAGACCAAGCCGGGAGTCTGCCGCATATGCGGGATGGCGTTGGAACCGAAGGTTGTCACCTTGGACGAGCGCCCAAATCCCGAACTTCTGGACATGAGCAGACGGTTTTGGATCAGCGTGGGGCCGACGCTGCTCGTGATGCTGTTCGCGATGGCTGACATGATTCCAATGCTCCGCGGAAAGATAGACTATTCAGCGAGAAACTGGATTCAGTTGCTGCTGGCTACTCCGGTCGTCCTGTGGGGAGGCTGGCCTTTTTTTGAACGGGCATGGAAGTCACTTGTTCTCCGGGCTCCCAACATGTTCACGCTGATCGGACTGGGAACCGGCGCCGCCTATCTGTACAGCGCGGTCGCCACGGTTGCACCGCGCATGTTGCCGGCGTCCTTCCGCGCACATGATGGATCATTTGCCGTGTATTTTGAAGCTGCAGCGATGATCACGGTGCTCGTGTTGTTAGGGCAAGTCTTGGAATTGCGCGCGCGCAGCCAAACTACCTCGGCGATGAAGGCCTTGCTGCGTTTGGCCCCGAAAACCGCCAGGAGGATCGACGGCGGGCGTGAGACCGATGTGTCGCTCGACCAAGTCAGGGTAGAAGATCTATTGCGCGTGCGACCAGGTGAGCGGGTGCCGGTGGACGGAGTGGTCATCGAAGGCACGACGGCGATCGATGAGTCGATGGTAACGGGAGAACCCCTCCCGGTGGGAAAGGCACCTGGCGCGTCAGTGACCGGGGGGACCATCAATGGAGCAGGCAGCATTCTGATCCGGGCTGAGCGTGTCGGCAGCGAAACCTTGCTGGCGCGCATCGTTCAGATGGTGAGTGAAGCTCAACGCAGCCGCGCGCCTATCCAGCGAGTGGCCGACATC
>DASTQY010000067.1:0-7840 GCA_035761525.1 Nitrospira sp.
GGCAGGGCTTCAACACGGCCGCGAAGCTCACCCCTGATTCGAACCAGACGTCTAGGATGTCGCGTTCCTTCTCGAACTGGTTCCCATTACAGTGTGGGCATATCGTTCCCGCCGGCAACAATTCTGCTGCAGACCGATTGAACCACACGTCGGCACCGTGCTCATCCATGATCCGCCCGATATGGTCGATGATCCTCGGGTCGGCGAGCACCCGGCGGCAGCCGGCACAGGTAAATGCGGGAATCGGCACGCCCCAAACGCGCTGGCGAGAGAGGCACCAATCGGGTCGATTCGCAATCATCCCATTGATCCGGTCCTTGCCCCAGGGTGGTATCCATTTCACACGGTTGATCTCTGCCAAGGCCTCCTGCCGAAGAGCATTGATGTCCATCGAGACAAACCACTGTTCCGTGGCGCGAAAGATCACAGGACTTTTACAGCGCCAGCAATGAGGATAGGAATGAGCCAGCGAGCCATGACCGAAGAGCCGGCCTTTCGTTCGGAGAAGGTCCACAATCCCCGGATTCGCCTTGAAGACATGTTGCCCGGCAAACTCCGGAACCGCCTGAGTAAATCGGCCGGCGTCGTCAACGGGAGCGAGAATTTCGAGCCGTTCACCCGGCGACGCCGTCGCGTTGTGCTCGAGCACAAGGATGTAGTCTTCCATGCCATGGCCCGGAGCAATATGCACACAACCAGTCCCCTGCTCCAGCGTCACGAAATCTCCCAAGAGCACAGGTGAGAGGCCGGTGGTCAGCGGTCGTTGGGTTTCAAGCCCTTCGAATCCCTCCCCCCCTTTTCTCACCGCGAGCACACGATACCCCTCAAGGTTGCAGGTCTTCGCCACGCTGTCGACCAGCTTATCGGCGACGATAACAACTTCTGATCCCACTCGAACAAAAGCATAGTCGAAGTCTTGATGTAGACAGACCGCTTGATTGGCCGGCAAGGTCCACGGAGTGGTGGTCCAGATGACTATTGAGACAGTGGTGACATCAGAAGGCAGATTGATGCCGGGCAGCTTCGCTGCGACTGCGGCGGATCCCCCTGCTATGGGAAACTTGACGTAAATCGACGGCGAAACATGATCTTCGTACTCAACTTCCGCCTCCGCCAACGCGGTTTGATCCTGGGTGCACCAGAGGACGGGCTTCAAACCTTTATAGACACCGCCCCGCTCCACAAATTTGCCAAACTCCCGGACGATCGTCGCCTCGTACGCAGGATTCATCGTCAGGTACGGATGCTGCCAATCGCCGAGAACGCCCAACCGTTGAAATTCTTCTCGCTGGATCTTGTAAAATTTCTCGGCGTATTCGCGGCAAAGTTTGCGAATCCCCATCGCGTCCAAGGCGTGCTTCTTCTCGCCCAGATCTTTGAGCACCTGGTGCTCGATCGGGAGGCCATGGCAGTCCCATCCCGGAACATAGGGGGCCTGGAAGCCTGCCATCGTTTTGGATTTGACGATGATGTCCTTCAAAATCTTGTTCAGCGCATGGCCGATATGGATTCGGCCGTTCGCGTAGGGCGGTCCATCGTGCAGGAGATAGCGGGGCCGGCCTTTGCCGGCTTCTTGAATACGCGCATACAGGCGTTCTTGCTCCCACCACGCGAGCAACTCCGGCTCGCGCTGGGGCAGATTGGCCTTCATCGGAAAATCGGTTTTCGGCAGATTGAGAGTCGACTTGTAGTCCATGGGTATAGACAGTTTGGGCGGAAATGAAGTGAATATACCGGAACGTCGAGCGAGGTACTAGCCCTTAGCCTTCGTGCGAGATCGTCAAAACGACCTACAGCAAGACGGCAGCGAGAGAGAGCCTGAAGCGTACGGTTCCATGTACGATGAATGCTTGAGCGACGCGAGAACGAAGTTTTGGTGAAGGGCGCGTCTCGGCGAGCCGGAGTTGCGGGTGAGAAGAGGATATTTTCACGATACCTTTAGCTGACGGACATCATGCGATCGAGGGCAATCCTGGCCCAACGCTTGTCATCCTCCGGCACGACAATATGATTCACGATGTGCCCATCGACGAGATTTTCCATTGCCCAGCAGAGGTGTGCGGCATCAATCCGAAACATCGTCGCACACTGACACACGGTGGAGGACAGAAAGAACACTTTCTTATCGGTCATCTCACGTTTCAAACGATTGACTAAGTTCAGCTCGGTTCCGACCGCCCAGACCGTCCCGGCCGGCGCAGCGGTGACGGTCTTGATAATGAACTCCGTCGAGCCGGCGAGATCCGCCTTGTTGACGACATCTTCATGACACTCTGGATGTACAATCACCTGACCCTGGGGATACTGTTTCCGAAAATTGTCCACGTGGGCTGCCTGAAACATCTGGTGCACGCTGCAATGACCCTTCCACAGAATGAGTTTCGCCCGTTGGATAGCGTCCCTTGTATTGCCGCCATTCGGTTGAAACGGATCCCAGACGATCATGTGCTGTCGAGCAATGCCCATCTTGTTGGCCGTATTGCGTCCCAAGTGTTCGTCAGGGAAAAACAGAATCTTTTCACGACGCGCCCAGCACCATTCGATCACCGCCCTGGCATTGGAGGAGGTGCAGGTGATGCCGCCGTGCTCGCCGCAGAACGCCTTGAGGACTGCTGCCGAATTGACATACACCGCCGGCATGACGGTCTCCTCGACAGGTAAGAAACGACCCAGCGTCTCCCAACACTGATCCACCTGTTCAATCGCGGCCATGTCGGCCATGGAACAACCGGCGGCCATGTCGGGGAGAATGACCGTTTGATTAGTCCGGCTCAGGATGTCGGCGGTTTCCGCCATAAAGTGAACGCCGCAAAAGACCACATGCGGTCGCTCCGACCGTTCAGCCGCCAACTTGGAAAGGAGCAGCGAATCTCCACGGAAATCCGCATGTTCGATGACGTCGTCCCGCTGATAGTTATGGCCGAGCACCATCACCTGGTCTCCGAGCGTCCGCTTCGCCTCAGCGATGCGCTGGCGCAATTCCTCTGCGGACAGGAGCTGGTAATCGGTCACCACTCTGGGTAAGCTCGCAACGCTGTTCACAAGGTCCTCAGGAATATCATTTAGATCGTCATTCTACGATAAGAATTACCGGCCAATCAATGAAGCAGGGTCGGGAAGAAGACCTTATCAGGGACCATTCGGGAGCAGCGGGATAGGGCTATTAACCCGTTGACTTCATACGGAGGCCGGCGATACGATTTCATGCCAGAGCTGGGGGGGCCACGCGGCTGAGAATCCGAGCGATCGGATGACCCTTCGAACCTGACCTGGGTAATACCAGCGTAGGGAAGCGGATCACTGACGACCGTCTCAGCCGCACTCTCCTCCTGCAAGGTGCGGCTTTTTTATTGCCCCACCTCGATCGTTCACGATCCGATGAAAGGATCTTTCATGACGACCAATGGCCATCCGACCGGCACTCTTCCCATCACCGCCCAGCCGTTTCCGGCCTCGCGAAAAGTATTCGTCGCCGGCACCCAACCAGGGGTGCGTGTGCCGATGCGAGAGATCGCCTTAACGCCCACAAAATCACCGAACGGCGGGGCACCTACTCAGAACGAGCCGCTCGTCGTCTATGATACCTCCGGACCCTACACCGACCAATCGGTGACGATCGATCTGCGCATGGGGCTTGCCCCCCTTCGACAAGATTGGATTCTCGGTCGCGGCGACGTCGAGCAGCTGTCTGACGTGACATCGGTATATGGCCGCCTGCGTGCCGCCGACCCCAAGCTGACCGATCTCCGATTCCAGCATATCCGTAGACCGCTGCGTGCCAAACGAGGACTAAACGTCACCCAGCTGCATTACGCCCGCCGTGGGATGATCACGCCGGAGATGGAATTCATCGCGATCCGTGAAAACCAGTCGCGCGAGGTGGCCTGTGAGCTGGCGTCGCGCAACGGTCATGGCGGAGGCGTCGCCCAGCATCCTGGCCAGGCGTGGGGTGCCTCTATCCCGAAGGCGATCACGCCAGAATTTGTGAGAGATGAGGTCGCGAAGGGGCGTGCGATCATTCCCGCCAATATCAATCATCCGGAAACAGAGCCGATGATCATCGGGCGCAATTTCTTGGTGAAGATTAATTCGAATATCGGAAATTCCGCCGTCAGCTCGACCATTGAGGAAGAAGTCGAAAAGATGATCTGGTCGACGCGGTGGGGCGCCGATACCGTGATGGACCTCTCGACCGGGAAAAACATCCATGAAACCAGAGAGTGGATCATCCGCAATTCGCCCGTGCCGATCGGGACGGTTCCCATCTATCAAGCGCTTGAGAAAGTCGGCGGCAAGGCGGAAGACCTCACATGGGACATTTTTCGTGACACGTTGATCGAGCAGGCCGAGCAGGGGGTCGATTACTTCACCATCCATGCGGGCGTCCGGCTCGCCTACGTGCCCCTGACCGCCAATCGTATGACCGGCATCGTGTCCCGAGGCGGCTCGATCCATGCCAAGTGGTGTCTGGCTCATCACCAAGAAAACTTCGCCTACACGCATTTCGAAGAAATCTGCGACATCATGAAGGCCTACGACGTGTCGTTCAGCCTCGGGGACGGCCTACGGCCGGGTTCAATCGCAGACGCGAACGATGAGAGCCAGTTCGCCGAACTCGAAACGTTGGGCGAACTGACGAAGATCGCCTGGTCGCACGACGTGCAGGTCATGATCGAAGGGCCCGGCCACGTCCCCATGCATCTGATCCAGGTCAATATGGAGAAGCAGCTTAAGGAATGCCACGAAGCGCCGTTCTATACCTTGGGGCCGCTCACCACCGACATCGCCCCGGGGTACGACCATATTACGTCCGGGATCGGCGCCGCGATGATCGGCTGGTATGGCTGCGCGATGCTCTGTTATGTGACACCCAAAGAACATCTGGGATTGCCGGACAGGGAAGATGTGAAGACAGGCGTGATCACCTACAAGATCGCCGCGCATGCGGCCGACCTGGCAAAAGGGCATCCGGGAGCCCAGATCCGGGACAACGCCCTCTCCAAGGCCCGCTTCGAGTTCCGTTGGGAAGATCAATTCAATTTGTCGCTCGATCCCGACACGGCGAAGGAGTTCCATGATGAGACGCTGCCCGACCAGGCAGCTAAGGTCTCGCATTTTTGCAGCATGTGCGGGCCACACTTCTGCTCCATGAAGATCACGCAAGACGTCCGCGAATATGCGGCCAGCAAACGGGTGACCGAGCAGCAAGCGATCGAGATCGGCATGAAGGAAAAAGCAGAGGAGTTCAAACAATCCGGTTCAGAAATTTACCGTTAGCACTGCATCGGGTGGCTGCCCACCTATACCGGCATCCACCGAGGAGCACCCCATGGGAAAACCCAAGCCAGCGCCCCTGAGAGAGCGCGACATTACTAGGCAGATTGCCCGCGAGTACTACAAAGAATTCGATCAGTTGATCGAAAGCGATGTCATCATCGTCGGTGCCGGTCCTTCGGGTCTCATTTGCGCGCATGATCTGGCAGACATGGGCTTCCGCACCGTCATCATCGAGCAGAGCCTCGCGCTGGGCGGCGGGTTCTGGCACGGCGGCTATCTGATGAACAAGGCCACGATCTGTGCTCCGGCCCATAAGATCCTCGAGGAAATCGGTGTGCCATGCAAGAAGGTAAAAGACTGCGAAGGCATGTATATCGTCGATCCGCCGCATGCCACCGCGAGCCTGATTGCTGCGGCTTACGGGGCCGGCGCGAGGGTGCTCAATCTCACCAAGGTCGTCGATTTGATCCTTCGCCGGGAAGGTGTACTCGAAGGCGTCGTGGTCAATAACACGACCGCCGAGATGGCCGGCCACGATATCATCCATGTCGATCCCATTGCGCTCGAGAGCAAACTTGTGGTCGATGCGACCGGTCATGACGCAGTCATCGTGAACCTCTTGCACAAGCGAAACCTGTATACAGAAGTACCCGGCAACGGCGCGATGTGGGTCGCGCGTTCAGAAGAGGATGTGATGGACCACACCGGAGAAGTGTACCCAAACTGTTTCGTCATTGGATTGGCCGTGGCGGCCGTGTACGGGACACCACGCATGGGCCCCGCCTTCGGCTCGATGTTATTGTCCGGTCGTTACGGCGCAGAGTTGATCAAGAAGAAATTGAAGCAGGAGTAGCGGAGAACCACTATTCCCGCGGCTCTTCAAACCCGTCACTCAGCAAGGCCGCAGGGAGAAAGACCCCCGAGGCGTACTCTTAATCGTACGTCGAGGGGGGAGAGCGACTGAGAACGATGCTGGTGGCGGGTTTCAAGAGCCGTATCATGGATGTGCAGGATTTCTTAGTACAAGGCGAAGGCAGCGAAGAAGACAAGCGTGAGGCGTGGGAGCTCTTTCAACAAGCCTATCAAAGGCAGATGAAAGGCGAATTGGAAGAAGCAGTCTCGCTTTACCGACAGTCCATCGCGACCCATCCGACGGCCGAAGCTCATACGTTCCTCGGCTGGACCTATAGCTTTATGGGCCGACTCGACGACGCGATCGAGGAGTGTCATCGCGCAATCGGCCGCGATCCCGAGTTCGGCAACCCCTATAATGACATCGGCGCCTATTTGATCGAGAAGGGTGAACTGGACGACGCCATCCCGTGGTTTCAAAAAGCCATGCATGCGAAACGGTACGAGAGTCCGGCGTTCCCCCATTTAAATCTGGGGCGCGTGTATGAGAAGAAGGGTAACTGGACGGAAGCCATCTCGTCGTACAAACAGGCATTGGCGTTAAATCCCGATTATGTGCTGGCGAAGAAATCGCTGGGGCGATTGGTGAGCATGTTGAATTGATGATTGCGCTTACCGCTTTGGCCGCACGCAGACCATGACTCACATCCATTCGAAAACCATACTGGTCGCCGTCACGGACATCTTTTTCTATACGAAAGTCCGGGATGCCCTGTTGCCGAACGGGTATACGCTGGAGAGAGCACGATCCCATGAGGACATTGCAGCCAGGGCTTCGACGACACCACCGGTTGCCGTGATTCTGAACATGAATGACGAAACGTTGAACGCGTTTCAGGTCTTGGAGACGCTGAAGGCCGATCCGCGATTCCATGCGCTTCCGATTTTGGCCTTTGCGAACCATGAAGAGGTGGATACGTGGAATCGGGCCAAGTCCATGGGCGTGACGAAAATTGTGTCGCGAAATGAGTTTTCCATGCGGACCAGAGACCTCGTGGAAGGGGTCATCTCCCACATCCCATCGTAAGGCTACGGGGACCTCGATGACCACCAATACTGTCATGAAACACTCCCGCTTGCATGACCATCTCGCCAAACTCGGCGCAACGTTCGAAGCAGTCACAGGCTGGTTGATGCCGGTTCACTATGGCCAATGGGTGGACGAGTACCGTGCGGTCCGAGAGGGCGTGGGCCTCGCCGATCTTTCACATCGCGGCAAACTTCGCGTCACCGGGGACGATCGCGTCAAATGGCTCCAAAGCGTAATCAGCAATGACATTCTTCCGTTGCAGCCGGGACAAGGCCGCTACTCCAGCCTCCTCACCCACAAGGGAAAAATGCTGACGTACTTCCGCTGCTACATGCAGACCGACGCGGTGATACTGGAGGATGCCGGTGAGATCGGTGATCAGACCTATGCAGCATTACGGAAATTCCTTCTCTACGGAACAAAAGCCAAACTCGAGAACTGCCGAGAGAGCTGGGGTCTGCTATTGGTCAGCGGCCCAAAGGCAGCGACGGTGGTAAAGGCGGCGTTTGGAACCGACCTTGCCGATCTGAAACCCGTCAACTTCATTCCCGCTGCCATCGGCGGCCAAACGGCGCTCATTATCCGTTCGGAAGAGACAGGAGAACAGGATGTCGAAATCCT
>DASTQY010000068.1:0-3960 GCA_035761525.1 Nitrospira sp.
TTTGATCAGACTGTCCTGGTGCTGGCCCATCTTAAAGAAATAATTGGACTCGCTGAGCCGTTCGACAGGGCGCTTACAGTCGGGGCAGAGACTGTCGACGACGTCCTTTTCAGTCCAGAACCGTTCATCGAAAGTGCAATACCACCCTGTATATGAATCTTTATATATCAGTTGCTTGTCGAACAACTGCTGAAGGTATCGTTGAACAATTATTTTGTGCTCAGCTTCTGTCGTTCTGATAAAGGCATCATTGGTCACATTCAGGCGTTTCCAGAGCGCGTCAAATTGAGGTGCCAGCCTGTCGCAATAGGCTTGGGGCTCGATGCCGGCCTTGGCGGCGGCTTGCTGGACTTTCTGACCATGTTCGTCAAGGCCAGTAAGAAAAAAGACGTCGCGCCCTCGAAGTCGCCAGTACCGAGCGAGCACATCTGCGGCGATCGTCGTGTAGGCATGGCCGATGTGCGGGACGTCATTGACGTAATAAATCGGCGTGGTGATGTAAAAGGTATGCTGATCGCGCATGGTCAGATTTCAACCTTAACAGTCGAAGAGGACGAAAACCAACGCCTGGTATTGACTCGTCTCACGAAACTGGCTGGGGAACCGACGTCATGATCGCATCGCGCAGGCGAAACAGAATGTTCTCAAGCGCCATCTGCAAATTCAGATGCCTGGTCGCCTGTCGTAGGGTGTGATCGATGTCGCTCAGCACGGAGAGCAGTGCGCCGGTTTGCGCCTGTCTGGCATACCGTTCCAACATAGGTACGTGGTCGAGGTGGAGCAGTTGATCGCGATCGCCGCCGACTTGAATGATGACGAGATCACGGATCCAGCGGGCCAGCCATGAAAGGAGGTCCGTCGCTCGGTCGGCTTTTGCGGCGGACTCTGCCGCGGCCAGCAGCGCGGTGATTGATTGTAGGGAATTCGGACTCATGAGCTCAAGCAGTTCCTGTTGCTCGGTACGAACCTGTTTCAAGTCGGTCGACAGGGCCTCTCCGAGGCGGCCTTCGCTGATCATCGCAAGCAATCGGGCATCTGACGGCGGTATCTCGCGCTTGAGAATGAGAGCCGCCTCGACATCAGTCCGCGCCGGCGTCGCAAAGCGGAGAGACTGGCATCGCGAACGGATCGTGAGGGGCAACGAGGCGGGTCGGCTGGTGATGAGGAGAAAGAGGCTGTGATCCGGTGGCTCTTCGAGTGTTTTGAGCAGGGCATTGGCAGCGCTGATGGTTAAACGATCGGCGTCATCTATCAGGCAAATCTTCCGTTCGCCGACGAGAGGTCGATACACGATCTGCTGTTCGATCTCTCGGACCTGTTCAATCTTGATTTGAGGAGTCGCCAGTTCCCTGTCCGGTTCAATCACAAAGTAGTCCGGATGGGTGCGGGCCTCAATCTGTTGGCATGACCGGCACACGCCGCAGCCATCGATCCGGGTTTGCTCGGCACTGTCGCAGTTGAGGGCCTGCGCGAAAGACACGGCCGTGGTTCGCTTGCCGATAGAATTTTCGCCGTGAAACAGGTAGGCATGGGCGAGCCGCTGGCGGCTCACAGCAGTTTGCAGAGATGCGATCGTCGAGTGGTGGCCGATAATACTGCCAAACGGCATGCGCTCTTATCCCCCTCTACGATGTCGTTTTCGTAGCCAGCCTAACACAACAGCTTCTATCTCCGCTCGAACCATAGGTGCCGGCCGATTTGCATTGATAACCTTAATTCTGCGCGGTGTTCGTGACGCAAGGGTGAGAAATCCCTTGCGGACGCGCATATGAAACTGTTTGGACTCTTGATCCAACCGGTTCGGTTTGCCGGAAGCTTGCCGTCGTCGTGCCAAACCCACCGACACCGGAACATCGAGGAGCAAGGTGAGGTGCGGCATCAGACCGCTGGTGGCTGCGTGATTGGCAGTCTGTAACCATGAAAGCGAAAGCTGACGGCCGAAGCCTTGATAGGCGAAGGTGGAATCCGCAAAACGATCGCATAAAACAATCGAGCCTTTTGCAAGAGCAGGCCGGATGAAGTGAGTGACATGCTGGCTTCTGGCGGCAAGAACAAGAAACGCCTCGGTCTCAGGCGCTATTGGTTCCTCGGATGAAGCGGAAAGAAGGGTTCCTCGGATAGTCTCAGCGAGCTTCGTTCCCCCAGGCTCACGGGTATAAGCGACCGAATATCCGGCCTTGCGAAGAGCGGTACCAAGGAAAGCAATTTGCGTACTTTTCCCACTGCCCTCCGGGCCTTCGAGTGTGAGAAACACCCCCCGCGACAGAAGCCTCTTCCCCGGTCGCTCCATAACTCACTCCAGTGCGACTGAAAAACGGGCGGGATAGTAGTCCAAGTTATTGAAAATAGCAATAAAACCCTTGCGAGCGCGCCAGCAATATCTGTATGATGAGCAGCAATCCCTGTCTACAGCTATTTATGTTGAAAGCCTCGCTAAAACGCTACTTTCTGACCGGTCTCCTTGTCATCACCCCCATCTGGGGAACCTTTCTCATTTTAAAGACTCTTTTCGTCACCGTGGATGGCATCCTTGGAGACCTTCTCGCGCAGTTGGTCCCGAATCATTATGTTCCGGGTTTGGGAATCGTCACGCTGATCCTCCTGGTGTTTATTACCGGACTGCTTGCGGCCAATTTCATCGGAAGGCAGATCGTTAAATTGTGGGAAGGGTGGCTCAATCGAGTGCCGTTGGTGCGCGGGATCTACTCGACATTGAAATCCATGATGGACATCCTGTCCTTCTCGGATCGCGGGTCCTACCACCGCGTCGTGCTCATTCAATTTCCAAAAAACGGACATTATTGCTTTGCATTTGTGACAGGCGTGTCGAAGGGCGATATGCAAGATTTGGCGCAGGAACCACTTGTGCATGTGTACGTACCGACCTCGCCGAATCCCACCTCCGGGTATTTTCTCCTGGTTCCCGAACGGGAGGTCACCGCTGTCAACATCAGTGTTGAAGAAGCGATGAAGCTGATCGTGTCAGGCGGACTCTATTCACCATCCTCCTCACTGAGCACGTCATTGGATCCGGAAGCCAAATGGGGCGCTGTCAAGCAGCCGGAAGCGGGAGTGCCGATCGGATGAGCCGGCTACCGCGCCAGGACGCAACCAGGAATCATGAGCCGCGAGAGACGGCCCGTCCCGTTTCAGGTCTGGCGGCTATTATCATGGCTGCCGGCTTGGGAAAACGGATGCATTCCAAGCATGCCAAGGTCCTGCATCCGGTCGCGGGACAGGCGATGGTCTTGTACTCGGTTCAGTTGGCTCTGCGCGTCGCCGACCATCACATCGCCATCGTGGTGGGTCATCAGGCCGATCGCGTCAGCCAGGTCATCAAGGAGGCAACCGGAGAAAGAAACGGACACACACCCGTTTCAATCGTCGAACAACGGGAACTGTTGGGAACCGGCCATGCCGTCTTACAGACGCGACCTGTGTTTCTCGAGTCTGGACGGTTCACACCTGGGCGCTTTCTCATTCTCAATGGCGATACCCCGTTGCTCAAGGAAACGACCCTGCGGCGACTACTCGCCGTGCATCAGGAACAACAGGCCGCCGTTACCATTCTGACGGCAGTCCTTGACGATGCCAGCGGTTACGGCCGCGTGGTGAGACAGACCTCGACCGACCATGTCACGCGGATCGTGGAAGAGCGTGACGCTGACGCAGCGACCAAAGCCATCCATGAGATTAACGTCGGTACGTATGTCGTCGAAGGGAATTTGTTGTTTTCTGCCCTCGAAAAAATCCAGCCCAGCAATGCGCAGGGTGAATTTTATCTCACCGATATCGTGCACTTGGCGGTTGAGGAAGGGCGTCCGGTCGCGGCGGTTCTCCTCGATGACCCCCATGAAGGTCTCGGTGTCAACACCAGGCGGCAGTTGGCCGAGGCCGAGCAAGTCGTTCGAAAGCAAATTCGTGATCGTTGGCTCGACGCCG
This sequence comes from Nitrospira sp., assembly GCA_035761525.1. Taxonomy (GTDB): domain Bacteria; phylum Nitrospirota; class Nitrospiria; order Nitrospirales; family Nitrospiraceae; genus Nitrospira_C. Next base: position 3,943 of record DASTQY010000068.1, read on the forward strand.
GGGTGCGGATGATCGATC
>DASTQY010000069.1:0-2412 GCA_035761525.1 Nitrospira sp.
ATGAGAGTAGCGAGGCCACGACGGGTCCGGAGCTTGGGGCTCAATCGCGTCGATCCGCATACTCAACCTGATACACGGCGCGGTCCTCCAAGCGCACTGCCGTAAGCTGTCTTCCCCATACGCACCCACTGTCGATCGTGAGAATGTTCGGTTCGATATGAAGACCCAGTGCCGCCCAATGGCCTGTGATGATGGTGCAGTCGTTGCTGCGACGATCGGGAATGCGGAACCAGGGCATGAAACCTGGTGGGGCGTCCTCCGGAGGGCCGGAAAAGCTCGACATCTCACCGGCCAAGGAGATGGTTCTGAGTCGCGTGAACACACGCGCTATAGCGACCAGTCGTTCCGTTCCCTTGAGTGCCGGATCCCACTGCGGAGTCGAACCGTGAAAAAGTTCCTGCAACAACGTCTTGTAGTCCGACCCCGCCAAGATCCCCTCCACCTCCTTTGCGAAGCTCATCGCCTGCTCTATCGACCATCGCGGGTGCAGACCCGCATGCACCATGAAGAAGGATCCTTCGCGCTGATGCAGGGGCTGCCGTCTGAGCCAATTGGTGAGGTCAGAGCAGTCGTCGGCGCTCAAGACATCTTGAATGGTATCCTTTGGGCGGAGTGTCACAATGCCCTCTGCGGCTGCCAGTAAAAATAGATCGTGGTTTCCGAGCACGGGCCGCACCGATGAGCCGAGAGATTTAAGGAATCGAAGAGTCAGCAGGGAGTCCGGTCCTCGATTGACCAAGTCACCGACCAACCAAAGCGTGTCTGACCGTGGATCAAACGCGATCTGGTCGAGCAGTCGATGGAGAGATTTGTAGCAGCCTTGAATGTCGCCGATTGCGTAGGTGGCCATGAATACCAAGCGTCGGTGTGGTCAGAAACTGGCAGGACGGTGAGCGGTCATGTCGGCCCTGCGGCTACTGACGATCTCGTGTGGTCAAGGATACCGGGCTTCTATCACGCTACGGAGTCCTCCGCGGGCCGCGAACGTGCCGGTGACTCGCGCCCAAACAGGGCGGCAGGCTTTGGCGATATCTTGGAGAATCCGATTGACGGAGTTCTCGTAGAAAATGCCAATGTTGCGGTAGGCATGAATATACATTTTGAGTGATTTTAGTTCGAGGCATTCACGATCCGGCATGTAATGCACGGTAATCGTGCCGAAGTCCGGGAGCCCTGTTTTGGGACAAATCGCCGTGTACTCAGGGATCTCGATCGTGATCTCATAGCCCTTGTACTGATTGGGGAACGTTTCAATATCAGGAAGCGGAGCCGTGATTCCGCTTCTGGCATGTTGCTCGTTATAGCCGAGGCCGGTCTTCTTCTTTTTCATTCTCGTATTATTAAGGTGAGCGATGCGAAGATGAGCACGAGGCGTCACACCTGCTTCATCCAGTCCGTGTGGCCGATCTTTTCCAGTTCAATAAACATGGTAATCCATGGGCAGGTCATTTCCGGGTAGACTTCGCAAAAGCCACCTTTCCGGACGCCTCCGCAAGGGCCATGAGCCATGAATTTTGGGCATTCGGCCTTCAACGAGTTGTCCGGGATCGGCGGTCGCTTGTGGACGCCCCCGACGTGTCGGGCATCCTCGTCTTCGCCGGCTATGACGACTCGTATAGGCATAACTTCGCTAGTGTAGACAGATTTTTTGCCAAGGGCAACGTACATTTGCCTTGTGGTTCGTGTCGTCCCAATCAGAAGCCGTCTCAAGGTTAGGGCGAATGGCCTATCGCATTAGGGAAGAGCTAGGTCTTCTTTCGGACAGGGTGGGCCTTCTGCAAAGTTGCATTGAATATCAGGAAGTTATAAAATTTTCGAGGTGAGCCGACAATCCTCGTCGCGAGAACATATAAATTGACAGTGTTTTTTGAGCTTTGTTAGGATGGCCGCGACGCGAACATGAGCCGGTGGACGTGTCGCTTCCGTTTTCTTTCCCGCTGATCGTCTTACTTTACACTGAATGAATGGCGACCTTGTCCGTCGCAGTGACATAAAGGGAGGTGTCCGATGAGTCTCGATTATGTAAAGTTTTCAAGCGGCTTTGAAAAGTTCATGCCGAAAGAATATCGGGACATGGTCGAACATGGACCCTTCGGAAAGAAGGTGTCCGTCTCGCAAATGGGCAGCTTCAAAGAAGTCCTCGAAGAACATCCGATGTGCGCTGGCTGCGCAATGACGCTGTTTATTCGCCTAGCGATGATCGCGTTTCCCAATCCTGAAGACACCATTACCGTCGGCACCGCCGGCTGTGGCCGCTTGGCGATTTCTCAAGCCGCCATCCCTTTCGTATACGGCAACTATGGCGACCAAAACGGTGTAGCCAGCGGACTTTCTCGCGGTCTTCGCCTTCGCTTCGGCGACAAGCCGAAAGACGTGGTCGTCATGGCCGGTGATGGCGGCACCGCCGACATC
>DASTQY010000070.1:0-2508 GCA_035761525.1 Nitrospira sp.
ACCATAAGAACCGTGCGGGGGAGAAGAGTGCGGGGATCTCGAGGTGCCGGAATAAAATGCTCAGGCGGTCTGGTGGGTTGACAGCAGCATGACGTTGAAATCTTTTTGGGCAATCAAGTGGCCTTCCATCCTGAGGCGGAATTCATAACGGCCCGGAGCGGGAAAGATCAGCGAGGGAATATTGATCCCAAAGTCAGAAATCTGCAGACGATCACCGATGACAATTCGCGGTAGCGTAGCCCTGCACACGAGTTGCTCAGTGTTAAGGTAGATCAGCTCGATGTCGAACTGATAAGCGCCTTCGGCATCAGTGAGACAAAAATACAAACCCATCTGTTGATGCTGGAACGGAAAGCTCACGGCTTGTAAATGCGTGAACAAACCAATCAAACTCTTTTTCTTGGTCACGCTGTCTTCGATCACCTGATCGGAGACGAGGAAGGCTTGGATGCTCGGCTTGACGATGTCCGTCATGAGCGTATTCTACGGGAGTCCGCCCGGCTGTCAAAGGGATAAGTTTTTGAGGGTATTTGCTACGGCAGGAAGAAAGCCCGCTACGACTAACCTAGCATTGCGCTTCCGCCGCGGCCTTCGACCACGTCGCCAAACATCGTTAATCCAGAGCCGATGCGGCAATAGTGCGGAGTGATGGAGACCACCTCGCCCTTATGAGTATGAAAATACGCGCTCATAAACCGTATCTTCCGACGTTGGAACAACGACACTTCAATGACCGTACGGTCGGTTGCTCGGTCAGACACGCTGACTGTCAGCGGATCGTCGAGCGTGGCATCTGATGCCGTCGTGACGCATAGCGCGAAGCGGGTCGATCCAACCACCGACAATTGATTGCGTCTGATATGGCCGATACGCTGACCGCGCTCGTCGTAGAAGTCCATGGTCAGTAATAAGGCCGGCGGGTCCGGCTGCACTTCTATCACAATCTGTTCTTTTCCTTGTAACTTCACGACGCCATTCGTCGTGCGAAAGATGTTCGAGCCGACATGCAATTCCAAGCCCTGTTCCGGCTTCTCTTCCTCGACGATAAGTTCAGCGGTGTCGCCGAGATCCATCATGTCCGCATCGGTCCCAAACGGATTATTCATCGTCTCATGATCCTAGCCGGAAGCAGGTGAAGTAGTCTCTCTTGACTTGCGAAAGTTAGGCCAAGCCACCAGCGCTGTCAAGATGCTATTTGCCAAAAAAATACCTACCTGCCGCTGTGCGTTTAAATTGAAAAACCCAAGTGCCTCATGGTACCGTCAGCGTTCCATTCCTTACGCCTCGGGTCCCATCGTCTAGCCTGGCCTAGGACGGAGCCCTCTCAAGGCTCAGACACGGGTTCAAATCCCGTTGGGACCACCAGCACCTGTCTTGCTATCTCCTCCACCCTGTGCGGCTCTCGCGTCCAGGCTAAGGAAGCTATGGATGTCTCCTGGCGAATACAAACCTACACCTGGTCGGCGCTGATTCCGGTAGCTTCTAGATGAAATTGATACGTGGCGGGAGGCATGGAGGTGGCTGCGGAGGCATGGAGATTGCTGCATTGACTGCAGTCTAACCTCAGCTCAACTAGACGGAGTCGTCAATGAAGAGCGGTCGGGTGGTTGCATCACAATATGCCATGTTGCTCGTTGTCCCAGTAATGTGTCTGATGATTTTTTCCTGTTCCGGCAGTAAGCCGGTCGAAGTTACGGGCAACGATCTTTCGCGTTTGGAAGAAACGGCGAAGGAGCTTCGCAAAATGGCTCAAGGAGGAGATGCATCGGCTCAAAATGAACTTGGTCTGTTGTACTACGAAGGCAGGGGCGTTGTTCAGAACTACGGGAAAGCGAAAGAGTGGTTCGATAAGGCTGTAGAGCAGGGGCATACAGGAGCCCAAGTCAATCTCGGGACGTTGTATCTCCGCGGGGAAGGCGCTCCGCAAAGTAGCCAAATGGCATTGTTCTGGTTTACGCGAGCGGCAGGACAAGAGGATGCTTTGGCGTTAGCCAAACTGGGGTTGATGTACGCACAGGGACGGGGAGTGCTTCAAGACTTCATCCAAGCCCACATGTGGTACAACCTGTCGGCAGCCCGTGGAGAAGCAAGGTCAGCGGAAGCTCGTGATGCTCTTGCTAAGCAGATGACGCCGACCCAGATTGCCGAAGCACAGCGGCTGGCCCGCGAATGGAGGCCAAGAGAAGAGAAAACACGAAAGACCGTCTACTAGTCACTACACCATCCGAACCATACCCAATTTCGCCAGAAACCTACTGCGGAACACCATTCCTGACGCCTCACCTCCTCGCTTCTCACGCCTCGGTGGATGTCCCGCCTCGAATCTCATTCGACGTATCTCGCAATGGAATGCTGTCTGCGGGATGACGCGGGTTCTACTCGAAGTGAGTAGGCGAACTCCCAGCCGAAATCTTGCTGATCATCGTGCGCTGTCATTTTCGCCAACGGCCTCCCCTGCACGATCCATGGTGTCCATTCAAGCTGTTTGGCTGCATCGTGCGGCTCTTC
>DASTQY010000071.1:0-9216 GCA_035761525.1 Nitrospira sp.
GGCCACCTCGGATTGGCAGTGCCAGCACATGCTCCTGGCCATCTGCAGCTCCCGCCGCCCTGAATTGTCAATGCCTGATTGATGATCCATGGTCACATGCTGATCTGAAAAAACAGGCATGGCGGATGCCATGCCTGATTGAAGAAACTCGGACTTGGCTTCAAGCTTATGCCGAGAACGATTCTCCGCAGCCGCAGGTCTTGTTGGCGTTGGGATTGACGAACTTGAAGTTTCCGCCCATCAGGTCCTTCTGATAATCGAGTTGGGTGCCTTGAAGGTAGATGGCACTTTTGGCATCCACGATGACCTTCACGCCATCAAAATCGTAGACCTGATCGTATTGGCCGATCTTTTCGTCGAAATTGACCGTGTAACTCAGTCCCGAGCACCCGCCACCTTTGACGCCGAGACGAAGCCCCCCCTCGGTGATGCCTTGAACGTTAATCAGACGTTTCACTTCCTTGATTGCGGCATCGGTGAGGCTGATGACGGGCCCCTGGGTCTCTGTCTTCGTGCTATCCATGAGGCGCTCCTTCCTGCTTACTTCGTTTCGCTCTTTTTCTGGTAGTCAGCGAGAGCCGCCTTAATCGCATCTTCAGCGAGCACCGAACAATGGATCTTCACAGGCGGCAGGTTCAACTCCTGCACAATGTCGGTATTCTTGATCTTTTGAGCCTCTTCCAGGGTCTTCCCTTTGAGCCATTCAGTGGCCAGGCTTGAACTCGCGATGGCGGATCCGCAGCCGAACGTCTTGAATTTCGCGTCAACGATCGTATCGTTCTGCACCTTGATTTGCAGTTTCATGACGTCGCCGCATTCCGGCGCGCCGACCATTCCTGTGCCGACGCCTTCCTCTTCCTTCTTAAAGCTTCCCATGTTCCGGGGATTATTGAAATGATCGACGACCTTGTCACTGTACGCCATAGTACCCTCCGCATTTATGACATCTAGAATGTAAGCTTCTTCTCTCCTCTATCAGTGGGCAGCCCATTGAACTGATTTCAAATCCACGCCTTCTTTTGCCATTTCATAAAGTGGAGACATCTCTCGCAGCTTCGTCACTATTTCAATAACCTTCTTGATCGTATAGTCAATTTCCTCATCCGTGTTGAAGCGCCCCAGGCCGAAGCGAATGGATGAGTGGGCGAGTTCCGTCCCGACGCCGAGGGCGCGGAGCACATAGGAGGGCTCCAGCGTGGCGGACGTGCAAGCCGACCCGGAGGACAATGCGATTTCCTTCATTCCCATCAACAACGACTCACCTTCGACGTAGGCAAATGAAATGTTCAAATTGCCCGGCAACCGATTGGTTGGGTGGCCGTTGAGATAGCTTTCTTCTAAGGCTGCCATGATCCCCGCTTGCAGCCGGTCACGCATGTTTGCCAAGCGGGCGGATTCGGCGGGCATTTCCTGCTCGCAGAGTTCACAGGCCTTGCCGAATCCCACGATTAACGGAACGGGCAATGTGCCGGAGCGCATGCCTCGCTCGTGCCCGCCACCGTCGATCTGAGCGGCAATCCGGACGCGTGGATTCTTTTTTCTGACGTAGAGCGCGCCGACACCCTTCGGGCCATAGATCTTATGCGCAGAGAACGACATGAGGTCTATGCCCATGGCCTGAACGTCAACCGGGATCTTGCCGACGCCCTGTGTGGCGTCGCAGTGAAAAAGCACGCCCCGTTCCTTGGCAATTTTGCCGATGTCTTGAATGGGATTGATCGTGCCGATTTCATTGTTGGCGAGCATCACCGAGATGAGTACCGTCTTTTCGGTAAGGGCCTTCCGCACATCCTCTGGATTAACCATCCCTTGCTTGTCGACGGGCAGGTAGGTGACAGTCGCGAGACCTTTGGCCTCGAGTGATTTGGCCGTGTCCAAGACCGCGCGATGCTCTGTCGCGGACGTAATGATGTGATTCCCCTTCTCTTTGTACATTTCCAGAACGCCCTTGAGTGCGAGATTATCCGATTCCGTCGCACCGCTGGTGAAGACGATTTCTTTAGGATCGGCTTTAATCAGGCGGGCAATCTGCTTGCGCGCTGTTTCAACAGCCTCTTCGGCCGCCCAACCAAACGCATGATTACGACTAGCCGCATTCCCAAACTTCTCGACAAAATACGGAAGCATGGCCTCCAAAACTCGTGGATCCATTGGCGTGGTGGAATGATTGTCTAAAAAGATCGGGAACTTCATCGTTCGGCTCCTTGTGGTGTCGGGGACTGAATCGTAATGAGCGGGGTGCCGCCCAGCATGTCTTGAAGTGTCATATTGTTCAGCAACTGATAAATACTGTCTTGCACTTTCAGGAGAGGCGTACGGATATTGCAATGTTCCCGTTGCATGCAAAATTCACCCTCTTTTTCGTGGGAGCAATCGGTAATTCCCAGGGGACCCTCGATACTTTCCAAAATTTGGGCAATGGTTATTTCTCGTGCCTTGCGCGCAAGATGGTACCCTCCCTTCGGCCCGTTATGACTTTCGATCATGCCGCTCTTGGAGAGTGACTGAAGCACCTTGGCGAGCAGTTCCAACGGGATATTGTATTCCTCGGCAATTTCTTTCGTATTGACCACCCGACTTGGTGTGAGGTCGCCAAATTGGACGGACGCAATGTGTTGAAGGGCCATCAGCGCATAATCGGTTTTTTTTGAAATCTTCAGCATGCTAGCCTATTGCCGATCACTCTGATCGGAGACTATAATGATCTCCGACCAATCTAGTCGGACTAATAGTAGCACGAGGAATTTAGACCTGTCAACGCAGGCTCGAGAAAGGAAGAGGCATGGGTGGAACCAATCCCTATATAGAAAAAGCGGACGTTGAACTTCCGAAGGAACCTTATACGGTGACCTACATAGCGCCAAGTGGCACAGTCACCAAAGTACAGGTCGACCCGGCGAAGATCCCTTACGGCCAAACAGGCCTCCCAGGCAGCCTCCTCGACATTGCCATGGCGAATGGAGTGGATCTAGAGCACGTCTGTGGTGGTGTCTGTGCGTGCTCGACCTGTCATGTCATCGTGAGGCAAGGATTGGAGACCTGCAACGAGGGGACGGACGATGAATTTGATCAGCTGGATGAGGCACCAATGACCACGCTTCAGTCACGTCTGGGTTGCCAGTGCGTTCCAAACGGCACGAAGGATGTCGTCGTTGAAATTCCAGCCGTCAACAAGAACCTTGTGAAAGAAGGGCATTAGCTGCATCGGAGTCGCTTCCAGGCTTGTTGAACCTCTGCGCGAGCTTTAGTCGTAGGTTTCCGTTTTCACCTCTTTCCGGTCATAGCCTGCTTCAACGAAGTGAGCCCGTAGCGGCCTCACAAAGGCTTTTGTTCCGCAGAGCATCGGAATCACTTGTGGGCTAGCCTCCAGCAAGGGACGCAGCATAGGCAATGTCAGGTCTACAGCCTGCTGCTCACCGCCCGCCGCGACCAAGGGCAAATAACGAAAACCGGGATGAGTGACCGCCAACGTGAGGAGTTCCTGATGAAACAGCAGCTCTTGTTCTTCGGGGGCAACGGCGATCAGGAGTACTGGACCGCGATATCGTTCAGCATACAGGTGCTTCAGCATGCAACGGATGGGAACCAGACCTGTATAACGCGTAACGAACAACAACTCGCGGTCAACGTGCGGCGGAAGCAAAAAACTTCCATAGGGTCCCGACAGTATGATCTCGTCTCCGGGCTTCGCCATGAATAGGTAGTTGGAGCCCAATCCTCCTGGTACTCGGTCAAGCACCAGGATTAATTCACCCGAGGTCGTACCGGGAGCCGCCATTGAATAAGCTCGATTGAGAGGCGGTTTTGTCCCGACCGGTAGCTTGAGTGACACCCACTGACCCGCCTTGAAAACGATAGGCCGTTCTTTCGGTAAAATCACCAGTTGACGAACATGAGGCGTGAGATTAGTCGAAGACAGGACAGTTGCAGGTTGGATAAATTCTGCCATGGCTAGGCCAGTTGTCCCCCAGTCTTATCAGATGCCCAGGTTGGAAGAAAGGGCGTTCCATCCTGTACAGACTTGTGGACGCGTGCTATAGATACCGGCCCTCCAACACGGATCTCTGAGAGTGATTATGACCCAAGTTCGTGTCCGTTTTGCGCCCAGCCCAACAGGCTTCCTGCATATCGGCGGTGTCCGGACGGCGCTCTTTAATTGGCTCTACGCGAGGCAAGAGCACGGTGTCTTCATCCTGCGCATTGAAGATACCGACCAGAGCCGGTCGACGGATGAATCCATTCAAGCGATCGTTGAAGGATTGCAGTGGGTGGGGCTTGATTGGGACGAAGGGCCGTATCGGCAGACCGAACGGATGAATCTCTATCGTGAGCATGCGATGGCGCTGTTCGAGCGAGGACAGGCCTACTGGTGCGTGTGCAAGGCCGAGGAGCTGGAGGCCCGCAGAAAAGAGGCGGAGGCAAAAGGCCTGTCGCCTCGCTATGACGGGCGGTGCCGGACGTTGGGGATTATTCGTCCTTCGGGAGATGCCGCGCTGAGGTTCAAAGCACCACAGGAAGGGCAGACCGTTGTTGACGACTTGATCAAGGGCAAAGTCGTCTTCGAGAATAACGTGCTGGACGACCTGATTATCCTGCGATCAAACGGATATCCGACCTATAACTTCTCGGTTGTGGTGGACGATGCGTTAATGCACATCACCCACGTCGTCCGAGGGGATGATCATCTCACGAATACACCACGGCAAATTCCCATTTTTGAAGCGCTCGGATTTCCTGTGCCGCGCTTCGGCCATCTGCCGATGATTTTAGGCGCCGATAAGACGCGGCTCTCTAAGCGGCACGGCGCGACCTCCATCATGGCCTACAAAACGATGGGCTACCTGCCCGATGCGATGGTCAACTATCTGGTCCGACTCGGATGGTCCTACGGCGATCAGGAAATCTTCACCAGACAAGAACTGATCGAGAGATTCAGCTGGAAGCATGTTCAGACATCAGCAGCCGTCTTCAATCCCGACAAGTTATTGTGGATGAATGCCGAGTACATCAAAACGAGTCCGCCAAACGAAGTGGCCAAAGCACTGGTGCCATACTTGGAACAGACAGACCTGAAGGATCACGTGCAGGCTGTGCCCGAAGAGTGGCTTGCGCAGTTGGTGGTCTTGGTCCGGGAGCGCACAAAAACGGTCGTGGAAATGGTCGATTGGGTGAAACCGTATTTTGGAGAAACCGTGGCGTTAGAAGACGAAGCGGCAAAAAAATATTTGACCCAGTCGGTCGCCCCTGTGTTGAAAAAGCTGACCGAGCGTATCGGGTCCCTTCCCGAATTTTCAAAACCGGCATTGGAAGCGTGTTTTAAAGCCCTCGTCGAGGAGGAAAGGCTGAAAATGGGGCAGCTCGCCCAGCCCGTCCGAGTTGCGCTGACCGGTCGTACCGCCAGTCCGGGACTCTTCGAGGTGATGGAAATTCTCGGCCCCGAACGAACGCGGCTTAGACTTCGACAAGGGATCGAACGGGCTGAGGCCCGCCCGGCTTGACGGACCACGCGGACGTGTATTACGTTGAACGCCGGTTGGGGGATCGTCTAGCGGTAGGACGTCAGTCTCTGGATCTGACTACCTAGGTTCGATTCCTAGTCCCCCAGCCACCGTCTCCTGACATTCACCGCCTTCTCAAATCTCGGCCGCGCTGGGGGATCGTCTAGCGGTAGGACGCCAGCCTTTGGAGCTGGCTACCTAGGTTCGATTCCTAGTCCCCCAGCCACAATCTCTTCACAGACTAGGCAGCCAACGGACGTCCGGTAATGTCAGGTTGGGATGCCACTTCAACTGATGAGACTCGTTCGTCCCGCCACAGTGCAATCCCACCTATCAGGCCATTGAGATTTGAAATAATCGTGACATTGGCCGGCAGCATGCCGACATCTACGGCTCGGGAATTGCCGCCACCGATATACATTTTCGTAAAATGAAAGATCTCATCCAGGCGTTTAATGAATTTCACAAGGCGCTTATTCCACTTTTTCTTGCCCACCTTTTGTAAGGCGGCGTCCCTCAGTTTGTCACGCCCGATTTCGAGATTGGGAACGAGGCGCCCGTCCACAAAGAGGGAAGTCCCCACGCCCGTTCCGAGCGTCACGACCAGTTCCACCCCGGTGCCGGATATGGCGCCAAAGCCTTGCACATCGGCATCATTGGCTACCCGCACCGGCTTTTTCAGTCGCGCTTCCAATACTTCAGCGATATTGTAGTCTTGCCATTCTTTGGCGAAATTCGGCGCTTGTTTCACGATGCCGTTAACGACGACGCCGGGAAATCCGACTGCTACCCGGTCGAACGATTCGAACTGCTTGGAAAGTGACACGATAATGTCCATAACTTCGCTCGGTATTCCCGAGGAGGGCGAGTCTCGGCGCAGCCGGTCGCCCACCGCCTTGCCGAGATCATTGAGCAATGTCGCTTTGATTCCACTGCCTCCCACGTCTACCACAAGAGTGCGGCGTTGCCCCATGCCATTCTCATCGGAGTCTTTGTTACCGGTCTTGGCCTTATTGGCCCGGAGCCGTCTCTGCTTCTTCGCCATACCCATCCTTACTCCCGGAGACGACTTGTCTCAGCGGGGATGATCTGTCTTCGTTATTCGGCTCGTTGACGTCCAAACCACTGTCACAGTTCGTGTTTCTCAACGCTCCGTCGCCGGTCTAGGCCGCTTGCAGGACTTACGCCACGCTCTTGAAATGAAGGGCGATGTGAACCAAGGCGTCACCCTGAAATAGTGGAATGGCCTATTGAGTCTTAATTAATGGTGAGTCCGGCGGGCTGGATCTTCGGGCTCTTCTCCCTCATCAGTAGGCAGTTCCATCATGAGGTTAGGGCCTGGAAGGCGGTATTGCTGGGCGGCCCAAGATCCCAGGTCAGTCAGCTGGCAGCGTTCGGAACAGAAAGGTCGCCAGGGGTTACCCTCCCAGGGGGCTGGTTGACAGCAGAGGGGGCAAGTCATGCCGACATCTTATCATAGCGGTGAGGTTGGGGCGCCCCGGTGGAACCTAGTCAGCTTGGGAGGAGAGGATAGCCGGTTTTGGCGTGCAACAGACGGTGCAGACGATTTTGATCGAGTTCTGACACCCCAAGAAATTCGACGCCGAATTCCCCGTGCTTGCTCCACCGGACAGCGGCCGATTCAATAGTGATTGGGGATCCTAAATCCGTTGCGCGAATGAGGATTCTGACTGCTGAGCCGGGGCGCACGGCGCTCATACTGGTGACGGCACAACCGCCGGCCGAAAGATCGAACATCGTTCCTTCGCGGATCGATGTATTGCCAGTTGTTGAAAAATAGACTTGCAGGTCGACCGGAACACGGGGGTACTGCCGACATTCAATCATTCTGGGGCTCCTTGGTTATCCTAGGCTCCAGCCGATCCGATGCATACCGGTCTCTCTCAGAAGCAGTGACTTACCGGTATCCCACCTAAGCCTAGCAGGGATGCTTAATCTGTAAAGTGAATGCAAGCTAGCGGAACTAGAGATGTTTCCCGTGCACGGGGCGAGATTATCGGGAGGATCCGCTTTTTTCGAGTTTTGCCCAGGCATCCTTCAGCGATACTGTGCGGTTGAACACAAGCCTGTCGGTCACGGAGTCAGCGTCCATGCAAAAATAGCCAAGACGCTCGAATTGAAACCGGTTGCCTGGCTGGGCCTCCTTGAGACTCGGTTCGACCCGGCAGCCAAGGAGCCGCTCCAAGGATTGGGGATTGAGGTGGGTCGTCCAGTCCTGCTGATCTTCAAGACTGAAAAGCTCGCCTTTTAAGAGGGGGTTGTAGAGGCGGACCTCTGCGTCGACAGCATGGGCGGCCGAAACCCAATGGATGGTCGCTTTGACCTTTCTTTGGGCACTCGGAGCGCCACTCTTCGTTTCAACATCATAGGTGCAGTGTAGTTCTGTGATCTCCCCGGTGCCGGCATCTTTCATGACGCCCACACATTTGATGATATACGCATAACGCAAGCGGACTTCCCTGCCCGGAGCCAGCCGGAAAAACTGTTTCGGCGGATCTTCCAGGAAATCGTCCCTTTCGATGTACAGGGTTCGAGAGAAGGGGAGTGGTCGTGTGCCGGCGGAGGGATCTTCCGGATTGTTGATGGCCTCCAGCTGCTCCGTGACGCCGTCAGGATAGTTGTCGATAATGACCTTCAACGGCTTCAGGACTGCCATGACGCGAGGCGCGCGCTTATTCAGATCCTCTCGAATGAAGTGTTCAAGCAGCTGCATTTCCACTACCGAATCGCGTTTTGACACGCCGATGTGGTCGCAGAACGCGCGAATCGCTTCCGGTGTGTAGCCGCGCCGTCGGAGCCCCTTGATGGTGAGCAAGCGTGGATCATCCCAGCCGGCCACAAGCTTTTTCTCGACCAGTTCGAGCAACTTCCGTTTACTCATGACGGCCTGGCTGATATTCAACCGGGCAAACTCAATCTGTTGGGGGCGGGCTTCGGTGTCCGCTCGTTCGACGACCCAGTCGTAGAGTGGCCGGTGATCTTCAAACTCCAAGGTGCAAATCGAATGGGTCACACTTTCGAACGCATCAGATAGCGGATGAGCGTAGTCATACGCCGGATAGATGCACCAAGTTTTTCCTGTACGGTAGTGGGCAGCGTGGCGGATACGATAGAGGATGGGATCCCGGAGATTCATATTGGGCGAGGCCATGTTGATTTTCGCTCGCAGGACATGTGTCCCGTCTGCGAATTCTTCTGCCCGCATCCGACGGAAGAGGTCGAGACTCTCTTCTGCGGGACGGTCACGGTACGGGCTATTTGTTCCAGGTTCGGTCAGAGTGCCGCGGTATCGTCTGATGTCCTCAGGTGAGAGGCTATCGACGTAGGCCAAACCTTTCCGGATCAGGCCTTCGGCGAGCGTGTACAGCCGCTCGAAATAGTCAGACGCAAAAAACAGGTTTTCTCCCCAGTCAAATCCCAGCCAGCGAACATCCTCCTGGATAGCCTGCACATATTGGGGATCTTCGGTCGTGGGATTGGTATCGTCGAATCGTAAGTGGCACTTGCCACCGAGATGATCTTGCGCCAAACCAAAATTCAGGCAGATGGATTTGGCATGGCCGATGTGGAGATAGCCGTTTGGCTCGGGTGGAAAACGCGTGACGACCCAGCCGCCGTGCTTGCCTGCTGCACGGTCGGCAGACACGATCTCGCGGATGAAATTGGATGCAGTGGTTCCGTCCGGCACGGTTTCCCC
>DASTQY010000072.1:0-8879 GCA_035761525.1 Nitrospira sp.
ACGGGTTGGCGATGCTATCGTAACGGCATTTCCTACTAGTGGAGGTGGTTATGCGACATGAGGAAGCCTGCCTTGGGATGATCGTCAGGCTCCTTTCGGACTGGCACGGCATTCCCAAGGGCACGGTGGGAAGCATCGACACGGTGGAGACGGGAGTAGATGGTTCATGGTGTTTCACGATATTTTGGGAACCGCATTGCCCTTTGCGTTCACCGATGCCAGGCCGGACTCTGGCGCACACCGGCCTCCAATCCGGATCCCTCGGCTTGCGACTATGGGAAGAGGATCTCCCACGCTTCGAAGTTATCAGTCAGGAGCAGAAGGCTGTGGCCATCTTGCACATCGCGCCACCGGCTGACACGGGTCCCACACTATTGTGCTTATTTGGCTCCCAGGACGTGGACCAACTAACGTTACCATTTATGGACCAGGAACTCGTGACGGACCGAGAACTCATTGAAGATAATCAACCGCAACTGACCTTTGTCTCGGTTGGAGCGTGAGATGGGGGGCGAAGAGCGAGGATCAGGCTGCGGCCTTTGATATTGGCCGTATGTACCTATTACTCACCACTGACACAGCGAAGACAAAAACCCGGAGCCCGTTTGGTCTGAACCCCACACTCTTCCATAGCAACTTGTTCTTGCGCTGTAACTGCCCTGCACATTGCAACGCTAGCAACTGCTCTCACCTTCATGAGCCTCTCCCTTTCGGCAAGTGGCCTTTGCGTTCAAGCTCTGCAACATGTTCACGCAGCAGTTGGACGACGTATTTTTGAATGCTGTGACCTCCGCTCAAGGCGGCGGCAGCCTTCAATTTGTTCACCAGATCAGCGGGGACATTTCGTAGATACACAACCTTAGGTTTAGTAGCCATGGGTCGGCGATGATACCGCAATAACTCCGGCCGACACAAGCTCACTTTACCTGCTCACTGGGAAAGACTATACTGCGCTAGCAACTGTCGCAGTGCTGGCATTGGCGATAAAACGCTGTCCATAAACGGGAGGATGCTATGGCGAAGAGCAGCAAACCCGACTTTCTCACAGAGGAGCGGCTCCTAGCGTGCCTGATGTTCCTGAGTAAGATGCGCAAGAGCGGTGCAACAAATATGTTTGAAATTCGGCTGAAGCTGCGCCATGCCTTCCCCGATCTCACGACAAATCAAGCTGCCGAAGTCCTTGCGTACTGGATGCAGACGTTCGCCGCTGCATGACCAATGCCATCACCGAAGAGGAGGTTCCGTGAAAGAAGATTCCGCGGCCGGTCAGCGACAGCCTCAAGGCCAAGCCGAAGCAGAAACGCCTCGAATTTTTCCGATCAATGGCTTCCTTCGTCATCCACTGCGGCGGGAACGGGAAAACAGCACCGTGCCACGCTTCACTGACCAAATGGAATACCGCTGCTTCCATCTGCGGACCAAAATGGTATGGGCGATAGCTGAGGAGGCAGGGCAGGGTGGAGGCCACCTTGGGAAGGGTGTCTGCCCGCCATGCCCTAGTAAAGACGTGCATGCGGCTGCAATTCGTTTAAAGAATCGATTTACTTAGGGGGCGGTTCAGCGGCGGTGGAGCCGGATGGGGACCGCTTAAGGAATTGTGAGTCCTGCCCTCCCGTCTGCGCTACAAGGTGGCTACCGGCGTGTCCTCAAAAGAGCGGCTTATCGATTTTCTTGCATGTTCCTTTTCTGGTCTTATATGTGTACCAGTACCTGCCCTTAACGGATTCCCCTTCGATCTTCTCACTCAAAAGGTACTCTCCTGTATGCCTATTTATAATGATTGACTCGCTGACTTTATTGCGCCGTTCCCCCGATGCGTTTTGTGTCTCTCTTTGTATCTTTAGCTCGGCATCGCTAAACTTGAGTTCATACTCCCCATTAAATCCCTGTACTCTTTTGCTCTGCCAATCAATCGTATAACGCGCTTTACCGTGATTTGATCGTTTCTCTGGCCCAGAATCACTCGTACTCGCTTCATGCGTTGTTTCTTCGTCATATTCGCAACCGAAATGGACTTCTTCGGTCCATCCTGGAACTGGAAAACATATTTGTAAGGCTGCTATTAGACAAGTGAAAAGGCCACTGGCCCTTCGATTCAGTGAGAGATGCATGTTAAGACATGTTCCAAAGTAAGTTAGCTGCATCGCGTTCCTCCTGCTGCAAAACGTAGACTCTATTGCTTTGCCGACGTCAGCCTATAAGCGTTCATCACACGCTTGCGTGAATCCATCGAACTTTACCTTTGGATGTCGCTTGAGAATATCGATTTACTCATGGAGAACCAAAAAACCTATAGACATTCGCTTCAACATCTATTCCTTCAAAGGCTTCCTTGAGAGTTCTTTTCGGAATCGACAACATTAAGCACGAAGTCATCAACTATGACAAAACTCATATGAAAAACAATCATAAGGTCACTTGTTTGATCTCGCCTCTCCAAGTCTATCACTCAAATAGTATTTTTGGAGTTAAGGTACAAATGGTTGCGGGTAGATAACCAGACAGCCCATGTTCCGAAGCGAACTCAAGATGAACGGCATAGGATTGCCCATGGCGAGGAATGAGATAGATCACTTGATGCGTCAGCGCACCACCTCAAATGGATTCTGCTTGTACGCTTGGAATGGCCAGATGCAGACATGCATTGGCGTGATTTACGTTAAGGCACACAAAGAACGGGGAAAGCCGGAGTCCCATTGCCCTGACGTTTCCCTAGTGTTTACGGAGCTAAGGTAGGAGCGTAGACTAGACACACAGCGAGTGTTTCGGTACAAGGGACTACCCATTGGGGACGTTAAAACCGCCTTTGATAAAGAGCGCAAGCGTGCTGGAACAAAAGAACCTGCGCCTGCATGAGCTCAGGCATGCGGCGAGTACGAATTGAGGCTGGCAGGTGTGAATCCTCCAACAGCCATGAAGCTTGTTGGCAATAAGTAAGAACGTAAGCAGCAGCGATACAACACCGTGGAGCCTGAGAAGATCCGGAGAGGAGGTTCCAAGCTTGCGACTTATCAGGCACCGTAATAACACTTGACGCAGTGGCGTCAGGTGCCGAACTGTAAGTGCTTGTCTCTCCTCATCGCGCCCGTAGCTCAGTTGGATAGAGCATCAGCCTTCTAAGCTGAGGGTCGCTGGTTCGATTCCAGCCGGGCGCACCACACAATCAACGGGTTGTATTTCCTATAGCAGCCGTTCGCTAGCCCACCGTTGGCTTTGAGGGGATCCTACACCTCATTGACATTCAAAGGAGTCGCGCTCGCAATACCGGCCTCGCCTGAAAGACGAGTGTAGTCTTGTCCAATGCAATCCCTATCCAGGGACATTTCGTCTAGGTTATAGAGACGGGAAAGATTGGTGACCTGTTCTGTACCCCACCAGAAAACAAGATCACCGTCGGGTCCGAATGTTTTTATTGAGAAGGTGTCAGACTGAGCGATTTTTAGCCGAAGTGGTGGTTTCGGGGACAATACCAACAAGCGGAACGGCGGGAAATCCGAAACCGGCGATGATCGAGGTACTAGGAGCAGCTCCGGTTCACAAACGACTGCTCGTGAAGACTACTGGCTAGAGTCGAAGGCGCACATGCATCCAATGATATTTGCATCTCCATGAGCAATTGATCGCGATGTGCCTTGCAAATGCCGTGGGAATGGAGTTCCCATGCCGACGAGGAATCATCGAGCGTCTGGTAAAGAATGGCTGGTCTTCCTTCTTGTTCACACCAGGCGCATAAAATGATCAAGGAAGCCCTCCATCAATTCTTTTGGCAGTTTAAGAGCGTACGAGATATCCGCGACCTGCTCAACACCCTAGATGAGAGGAAAAAAATCACTGCCCAAAAAACGACCTAAACAATGGGCGAAAAGGTAAGAAAAGATACGCCCTGGGTGAACCACGTATGAGATCGCCTTAATCTTCTAAGCAACCTCTGCCAAAACGCGAGCGAGGTAGCTCAAGCGGTCCATCCCACATAACTCCCAAACTTTGAAACGCTAACTCCCGGCCAGGCGTCTTGGGGTAGGGGGAAGCAGGATTAGCGCCAACCGACGACGGCTCTTCCAACCAAACAAGATTTGTACAATTGTGGGCAGATTGGGCTGGAGCCGCGGAAGACTTGAGACAGTTGCCCTTGTTCGCCAAAAAAGAAAAGCTAAAACGCATCTTACCTGACGATCGGCCCATACCCTTCGTCGATCATACCGTGGAGCATAACCGTAGAAGTGGTATTGAGCTGTAATCGGCTGGCCTGCCAGCTGGATCTTGAACGGATCGTGACAAACGGGCGACTAGGAGTTATGTCGACAGTCCGAGTGAACGCAATTGGAACGAGATCAATCCCGCGTACTAGAAGGAAGGGAGGGGAAACCAGTTCAAGCGAGCACGCTAGCCGTCATTTAGGGTCTATTGTGGTTGGCTTACAGTTCACACCCGTCGGTGCTTTCAGTTTGTCAGGAAGAGCTCTTGGCTTCCCACACGCTTCATCAATTTGATCTTGATCGAAGAAGGCAGTGTTTTTGAAATTGGCGCCCTCAATCAGTGCTTCCTCCAGTTGAGCGCCCAATAACATGGCACCTTCAAAGTTTGCATTCACCAAGTTAGCGCCACTCAGATTCGCCCCCATCAACATCGCATCTCTTAAGTCTGCATCCTCAAGATCTGCCTGGCGTAAGTCAGCTCCGGCCAACATGGCTCCTATAAACTTTTCACCCTTCAGCTTAGCCTTTTTAAACTTTTTCCCAGCGAGCATTTTCCCAGCTGTGGGCGGAGGTTTGTGTATCGAATCGTCCTTCTGATCCACCTCTACAACGTAAGGTTGTTCGGCGACCTCATACAAGCAACCGAAAGGCGCGGTCAGCACGATTATTAGTGCACATGAAGCCAAATATCGATTACGCATTCGTCAACCCAGGTTTTCGGTCGTAGAAGGCGTGTGATGGGATGCCCCGAAATATCTCTTTCGTCCAGGGCGCTCTCCCTTCACCTGTTCACAGAGCCGGGCAATGTCCCGAAGCCTCGCCGGATCCGGCGGGACCAGCAGTCAACCCATTGAACGGCTCGATACGCGTATCGGACACGTCGAGCCTACGGTTGTAGTGGCTGATCATGGCCTGGATCCGCAAGGGATTAGCGCCCCACGCCCTCTCAATGTGCTCATCATCTCCGTATACCGCTTAGGAGGGATTTATTCGATAGTGATTCTCCAATACGCTCCCAAAACATGGAAACCCCAAAAAGTGATCCGCTGAAGTGCTGTGAGTGTGAAGGTGTCCTCTTGCCTGATCGTGCAATTCCTCTGAAGGAGACTTGGGTGCTGCGATATGTCTGCATAGATTGTAAAGGTCGGTCATACGCAGTGAAGATGGGACCAGCCGTCCGTATGTATCCATAAAGCTCGTTGAAAGTCCTTTAAAGTCGTTCATTCAAAGTCACTCAGTTCTTTGACGGTTCTAAAACAATTAACGTTCTCATTCGCAGCGCGATTTGATCATTCTGATTTCAAATGGTCCGATCATGAGAGACCAAGCCACACATAATGATAAGAAGCAGATCTCCCCGAGTGCACAAATCGCTCATCATAATTATCTCATAATCGATTGGCCTCGAACCGCTAGAGACGACTCGAGGAGGCGTATTGTAGGAGGGTAAATAACTAGGCGCAAGGAGGCAAAGGAAACTGCTTCGGGCGACCTTAGCGCGCCAATTAGGATCTAACGGCTCTTAAATCTATCTGCGTCACACTCCTAACAATGGGAGCGCTGCTTCGTTGGCCTACTTCTTTAGTGAGTCGTGAGTTATCTCCCTCATCACGGCACATAAAATCAATCTCTTGCATCTCTAGAGCTTGGTAGCTCGATACTGCTGATTCCTGCGGCGTCATGGTCACCTCGGGAAGGAAGGCGAACTTGGAGAACGGATTCCGTGTAATCTCCTGGTTCGCATCACGCTTTCAACTTATCTGCCGATGCAAGCCAGAGCCGGTTGACGAGGTACAGCCTCCGCTTTCAGCTGTACAGCCTTCGCGGTATTTTGGTGAATACCGTGGTATTCATGTTGACTACGAATTATGATTTACCATGTTCTCGATGGTTCAAGCATGTGTTAAAGGCGCCTATGTCTTGTGGGGTGGTTGATCCTGCCATGAAGCTGGTGCGCTTCTCTTCTAGAACGAGCAGGGCTTGACAACTCGCCACGTGGAACGAAAACTTCTTCTCGATCGAGCAGCCGAAGGTTGCAGTACGCCGCGGATGTTTAATGGACCTAGGCTGCATTTTCCCATAAATTGTTTCCCAAGAAACTTCTTGATGCGTGCACGTAACTCAATCAGGTTCTACAGGTTTTATAGGAATGCCCACAACCCCGACCCGGTGGCCGGAATATTTGCCCACGGGAAGTTCATGATTCTCGCTGGACGCTTCATTGCTATCCTTATAGTCATGACGTTAGCCATCGCCATGACAAATCTTCTGAGCCAAGCAGAGGAGTCGACGCTCATCTCTATAGGGCCTCGAATAGGGTTCAGCCAAAAGACTCCGCTTCTAGGAAAGCAGCAAAGAGAAGCTTTTCGACTGTATGACGTCGCTGCGATTTTCAGGCTTCCGTGGCGATGGCCACTGAACGCCGGAAAGTGGCAACTGGGGACCGGAGTCATTACTAGCGTCGGTCTCTTGGAAGCAGCGGGGGATGCTGGCGTAATGGCGACCGCGGTGCCAGACTTGATCCTGACCGGTTGGGACGAGCTCATTTCCTTCGATGCTGGGGCAGGCGCAGGACTATTTTCGAGACATCAGTTTGGGTCGCAAAACTTCGGCGGTCCAGCGCAATTCGTTGCCACACTCGGCATCAGGTTCAGCCCGTTCACGCACAGCTATGCCGACTTCCACTTGCTGCATTTTTCTGACGCCGGCTTATATGGGTCTGACTCTCTCGGTGTGGATATGTTCATCTTCGAAGTCGGCTATAAGTTTTGACGTAGTCCGTCGAATCGGCCGGGTAAGAATGGCCGGCCTTTGGGGGGATCAAAGCTTTGGTACGCCGGGCGAAGCTGATCCAGGTTGCCGAGCGTTTCCACGTGAGAAACCTGAGGCTCGGGCGTGAAGAGCCCCGTGACGTCAACACATCCCGTCCGTTGTGTTTCAGGTAGCGATGGGCATGTTCCCGTAGTTTTTGATCGGTAAGCCATAGAGAAAGAATTGGCGCATTCCGAATGCGCATCTCTAGGATTCTATAGACGAGCGTCCAAGAACGAGCGGCCGATGTGAGCAGTATTCTCCCTCGCTGGATGGTGCAAGGGCCTCCGCCTTCAGAGATGGCCGTCAATACTCCATCCAACGAGTTGAGAACCTTTGCTCCTCTCTTATCACTACCGGCTTGAAGCCGCTTCGTCCTTATCAGACCGCGCTGCAAGCCCTTTATTCCGCTCGTCCGGACTTACCGCCGGGCGGCGCGTTTCGTATACGGGACCAATTGAAATCGTGCCCGCCGTATTGTGTTCTCCGCTGGAGTCACTTGATTCGGCTCTGACGACATACTTCACCTCGCCGGGGTCCCGGAAACACACGCTGGCTGTCTTGTTCGGGCCCAGTTTAGCCGAATACTCATTGCGCTTTGTGCCGAATCCCATCAGCCCGCCGAAGTGGCGCTGGCACGCGAGATTTTCCGTCATGGGATTCAAGAAAATCACCCGGACAGTTCCCTGACGCTTGTTGATCCAACGGACCTCATCGCCGGGATAGACCGTCAACGATGTCGGCTCGACAACATCACGGATAACGACATCTTTGACTTCGCCCGTGCGGGTCAACGTCGGCATGCTTTCTCCCCCGATAGTTTGGCAGCCGGCCAGCATCAGTAGACCAAATGCCAGCATGCTACGTGTGACGTGCATGGTGCTCTCTCCTTTTTTAATGAAGGTGAAACAGTTCTCCGATCTACACAGGTGGTGGAAGGCCATATGTGGGAGGGCCAGCGGCGGACTACTTGTCCACACCTAGGTGGACCAATCCGCAGCCATAAATGAGGATTCACGATGGCGAAACTTCTGATGGCTGATGTTGCGTCAGGATGCTTGCGTTAGGACTGACCCCCCGTCGGCGCTACTCCGACTCCGTCGACTTCAGCTGAACTGCGGGCAACAGGGTCGCGCGATCTGTCAAGGCTGAGTGGACCCGCCTTGTGGCGTGGCCGGCCGAACCAAGGCTGGCGGCACAGGAGCCGGCTGGGCAGGCGCGCTCGCCACCATCGCAGCTTCGTATTCCTCTTCCGATATTGTCTTCACCTCAGACGACTGTAATGTCACGATGCTTCCCGATTTCTCATCCTTGATTTTCACTGCCCCGCCCCGGCCGGCGCTGTCGACTTTCGTTGTGTAATAGGATTTTCCGGACATCGGGTCGGTCACTCGATAATGGTCAGTGCAGCCCGCGACCAGCGGGGTCAGTCCGACGAGTAGCGCTGTCGTGATCAGATATCTGCGCATGAGTGCCTCCTCAGTTTCGTTCTCACCGTATGTATGTTGTAGAGTATGCACCTCCGGTCGAGAGGCCCACTGTATAGATTTGACCACCGACGCCGGCGGCCGTGTGCTCAATTCAGCACATGAGACCGCGCGACAGCGAAGTCTACGACGCCTTGTTCACGCTCGGGTTTTACTACGATGGGGCGACTCGCATCTCAGACGGCTGCAGATCAGCAGCGCTAAAACGTGGGTGGCGTGTAGGGGGGCAGGAAAGATGAATTTGACCGCATCCTGCAGATCTAACGTCTTGAACTTACTGACATGCAGTGGGTGAAGGCGGACTTCTAATCTGAGGGTCGACGGTTCCATCCCAGCCGGGCGCACCCTGCCATCACACTTGTCTCCCGTTTATCGTTGGACTTCG
>DASTQY010000073.1:0-3025 GCA_035761525.1 Nitrospira sp.
CCGGGGTCCCTGCAACATAAAGTGGAAATCACCGGCATCTATGGACGTGACGAGGCGCTTAAAGTGCTCCGAGCCAGCCATGCCGACTACAGGGAAAAGTTCCCCGAATTGGAGTCGCTCTGGCCCAAGCAACTGGGATGAAGAGAGTACGCGTTGCCCGTTCCCTTTGTGCTCGCGCAACGCGCACACCAGAATGATCTAATATTAGACTGCGGGGAGGTGCTCGTTGACGCGCGCACGTTTGAGACCGATCGGGCAACCCTCATGAGAAGCGTGAAAAAGCCCCCTCTTGTCGTGAAAAGAGATTTTTGATGAAACATGACCACACCCATGCGCCGGAGGCGACGGCCGTTCACGGCTTTTCTCCCGGCTTTGCGGCGCTCGGGCTCGAAGCGAGGTTGCTCGCAACACTGGAGGCCTTAGGCTACGAGGAGCCGACGCCGATTCAACGGGAAGCGATCCCACCTTTACTTGCGGGCAAAGACGTGTTGGGACAGGCAGCCACCGGGACGGGCAAGACCGCCGCCTTTACACTGCCCTTGCTGCAACGCATTGCTCACAGTCCAAAAACAAAGCCGTCGGCGATCATTCTGGTGCCCACCCGAGAACTGGCGATTCAGGTCGGCGAGGCCGTCGGGCGCTATGGGAAAGAACTCCGGACCAGTGTCCTGCCGCTCTACGGGGGGCAAGCGATTGGTCCCCAAATGCATGCGCTTAAACGCGGCGTCGATGTGATCGTTGCCACACCAGGCCGCGCGCTCGATCATATTCGACGCCACACGTTAAAGCTCGAAGCCGTGCAGATCGTTGTGCTGGATGAAGCGGACGAGATGCTCGACATGGGATTTGCGGAAGATCTCGACGCGATCCTTGAGCACACGCCTGCGGCCAAACAGACCGCGTTATTTTCAGCCACGATGCCGCCGCGAATCCAATCGATCGCGCACCGGCACCTGCAGCAGCCGGTAGAAATTACGATCGCGAAGGAAGCCGTCAAAGCGGGTTCCGCACCGCGGGTGCAGCAGGCCGCCTACATCGTCACACGACCATATCGAGGGGCGACGCTCGCACGCATCATTGAGACGGCCGCGCCCAAGTCGGCGCTGGTGTTTTGCCGCACCCGTGTCGAAGTCGACGAGGTCACGCTCATGCTGAGCGCCCGTGGACACCGGGTGGAAGCAATCCATGGGGGGTTGAGCCAGGTCCAGCGGGATCGGGTGATGCAGGCCTTCCGGACTGGGCAGACCGAACTGCTCGTGGCAACGGATGTCGCCGCCCGCGGACTCGACATCCCGCAGGTCTCACATGTGATCAACTATGATCTGCCCTCATCAGCGGAAGTCTATGTGCACCGCATCGGACGGACGGGACGGGCAGGACGCGAAGGGACTGCGATTACGATTCTCGATCCGCGGGAACAACGGCTGTTGCGAAGCATCGAACAACATACGAAGGGAAAAGTGGTCGTGACACCGGTGCCGTCGGTGGCCGATGTCGTGGCCAAACGATTGGAGCGTACGCGAGGCGCCGTTCAGGAGGCGATCCGGGCAGGAGATCTCGACGGCTTTCGCGGAGTCGTCAAGGCCATGGCCGAGGCGACGGATTTGGCCACGATTGGGGCCGCCGCAATGAAATTGCTGTTCCGCGCCGAGGGAGGAGAGCGGCCTGAGCAGGAGATTCCAGCTTTCCCCATGAGGCAGGCGGAGTGGCATCCCTCAGCACAGCGTGACGGTCACCATCGGGATGGCTCTTCTCGGAATGTGCATGGGCGACATGCCGTGCCCCCCGGGAAGAGCCGAGCAACTCGAGGCCGTGAAACCGGCATGACGCGCCTCTACGTGGGAGCCGGGCGGGAAGCCGGCATCCGAGCCGGTGATTTGGTCGGAGCCATCGCGAACGAAGCGCACATCAATTCGAACCTCATCGGTGCGATTCAGATCGAAGAACGATTTTCTCTCGTCGATGTGCCTGAATCCCTGGCGAAGGGGATTGCCGAGGTGCTGGGGCGATCGAGAATCAAAGGGCGCAAGGTGGGTGTGCGGTTGTTTCGCGAGTAACGAGATGATGCAGATGAACGAGAGAACGCTGGATGGATCGCTGGCACCCTCGCGTGCCTCGCCTCGACCTTACAATGCTTCGCCTCCGTCGGCTGTGTTCCCCATGCGTGTTTTAGTCACATCGCTGTGGCTTCTCTGCCTGTGGTCCGGCTGCGGGATTATCATGGTCGGCGAACCGGTTCAGAAACTGGATATTTCGTCTCAGGACGATGTTGAGGAGAATCTCAAGGCAATTCGCGCAATCCTGGCCGATCAGGAAACCCGCAAAGCTCCCTCTGTGGCGAAGCCGTCCCATGAATCGTCTCGGGCGGCACCTGCGTCTGAATCCGGACCGGTCAGCGAACCGTTGCTTCCTCCGACTCCTGCTCCGTCTTCGTCGTCCATCGCGAGGGGGCATCTCGATGCGCCAGCCACACTTCCTTGGTCTCCGTCGCCTTCTCAGAGGCCGGATTCTCCGGACCGTCCTGTGCCAGCCTATACCGTGCCTGCGCCGGTGGCGCCGGGTTATTCCGGCTCCATCCGCTGTGTGCCCGACGGCCTCGGAGGTCAGCGGTGTGCGGGCCATTAGGCAAACGACCGATGAATTCGCGGCTTGCCTCCGCTGACAGGGTACAGGTAAGATTCGCTTCCTCGCCCCTAATCGACTGGAGGTGCCATGGCGTCGACTCGCATCGCTTCCAAGAAACCGCGACCGTCCCTCGACCGTAGCATCGAGCGCATGCGCAAACACCTTGCGGAGCTGGCCGTCTATGTCAAGAAGGGCAAGGCCAGCCGCACGCTTGAAGAATTCGATTCGGATTCGGAACGCTTGATTGCCGAACTGCTCGGCGAAACATCCGCGCTGCTCGATGCCTACCAGTATGCGCAGCTAGGCGAGGCCGCAGGACTCGTCAATATGACGGAGGAAGCGCCGGAAAGCATCGGCCTCGATAGCGAGCGCCAAAGTCTTCTACAGCGCACTCGCGTCC
>DASTQY010000074.1:0-6179 GCA_035761525.1 Nitrospira sp.
GTCGGTGTTTGGGTGCCGGTCATAATGTGAGATCTCGGTTACCGTACCGAGCCGAGGGCTGACACTGAGGGAACGGACGGACGGCGGCATGCAATGCCAACCGGGGCCGGGCGAATGCGAAACTAGTCGCGCTCTTCTTCCTTCTCAATCTTCTCGAGAAGTTCTTCTCTCGCCTGACACTCGACACAGAGCTTGGCAAAAGGCACGGCCTCCAACCGTCGCTCGCTGATCTCCACCCCACACTCGGCACAGATACCGTAGGTGCCTTCGTTCAGACGGGTGAGCGCTTCGTCAATGGCTTGCCGCCGTCGGTTGCGCATTTCCATAAGCGAAATCCCGAGCTCGCGGTCCAGATCCATCAAGGCCTGATCCCCGACGTCGCGCGCTGACTCCAGCCGGCGCTGTTGATCTTCGGTCAGGGATTGGCCCAGACTTCCCTCAATCTCTTTCATAATTTCCTGACGCTTGCCCATCAGCATCTGCTGCAAGGCCTCACGGCGGCGTTCGCGCGCTTCTCGCTCCTTCGCCGTCTCTTTCGGCTTGGCGGCCAGTGGGGATACGGCCATCATGACCGGCTTCTCGATTACGGCGGCCGCGGCTGGTTTGCCTTTCGCCACCGGCTTGCTGACTGGTTTGGGTTTGGTCATCGGTTTCTTCCTCGGCGGTGGTTTCATCGCCATCGCGTTGTCCTCTCCTGGGGTGAAACGCTGGACGGCAAAAAAGTTCGGCATCTATAACATGCCTACTCGGAGTTTGACAAGGGGTTGTAGGAAAAAGGGGCAGAGCCCCCTAGGGATAGATGATCGTGGAACGCACGGGGTACCCGGCCAGCTTCTGCCGGCCCTGCAGTTCTTTGAGTTCGACCAAGAAATCGAGGCCGACGATCTCACCACCTAACTGCCTGACGAGGGAGACGGTAGCAGCTGCAGTCCCGCCGGTGGCGAGCAGATCATCCACGATCAGCACCCGCTCGCCCATTCCGATGGCATCCCGATGGATGGCGAGTGAATTGGACCCGTACTCGAGGCTGTATTTGACCTCAAAGCAATCGGCCGGCAACTTTCCCGGTTTCCGGACGGGTACGAAGCCTGCCTTGAGCCGTTGGGCCAGGATCGCCCCATAGATGAATCCACGCGATTCGATCCCTACCACTTTGGCCACGCGCTGCCCGCTATAGTAGGCCAGGAGGTCATCGGCAATGGCCGAAAAAGCCTGACCATCTTTCAACAGCGTCGTGATGTCGTAGAAAAGAATGCCGGGTTTGGGGAAGTCGGGGACTTCTCGGATGAGCGCTCGATACTCGGCAACGGTCATTGGCTCAGAGCAGGTCCGATTGTGTCAGCGTTTTTCGCTCGATGGTGTGACGCAAGCGGCTCAAGGCGGTCATCTCGATTTGACGGACTCGCTCACGGGTCAATCCCATGTCTCGTCCGATTTCCTCAAGCGTCCTCGCTTCGCTTCCGTCAAGCCCAAACCGCGACACAATAACAGTTTGCTCTTTTTCAGGCAACTCTTTCACCCACGTCATCATCTCCGCCCGCCGCATCACGCCTTCCGCCGTATCGGCTGGCGAGGCACACATCGGATCCTCGATGACATCACGCAGAAAGGTGTCCGCCCGATCGTTGATCGGACTGTCCAGCGAGCAGGTCGTCCGGACGATTTGTTTCAGATCGAGGACCTCTTCCTCGGTCGTCTTCATCTTTCGGGCGATTTCCTCGGCGACAGGTTCCCGTCCCAGCTCCTGGACCAGCGCCTCCACCTTATTCAGGTAACGATTGAGCCGCTCGACCACATGCACCGGCAACCGTACGAGCTTTCCCTGATTGATGATGGCACGCTCGATATACTGCCTGATCCACCAGGATGCATACGTGCTGAAACGGAACCCCCGCTTGTAATTGAATTTCTCCACCGCTTTGATGAGCCCGAGGTTGCCCTCTTCGACGATATCCGAAAACGGAAACCCTCGGTGAATGTAGCGTTTGCCGATACTGATCACGAGACGGAGATTCGACTCGATCATTTGCTGGCGTGCCTGCTCATCGCCGGCCATCACTCGTTTGCCCAGTTGCTGTTCCTGCTTAAAGGTCAACAGCGTGGACCGCCGGATCTCCCTGAGATAACTCTTGAGGGTATCCAGCCCTTCCGAGCGGCCCCGTGAGTTCCCGTCGTCCGAGGAAGCGTCATTGTCCGACGCATCGTCCTCCTCGTGGCTCGAGTAATGCCTCCGCGCTTCGCTCTGGTCCGAGAATTCGTCCTGTCCTCTTCCCATCTCGACCTCAGATCCTCAATGTCGCTAATACCACACGACAAAGTTCGTCTGCCGGCCTGACGCCGGCAACCATTCCACCTGGACAGCGGTCACGCGGGATGCGGGCGGACCTGCCTTGAGAACTTCGATCAGCGACACAATGCGGTCTTTGGGACCTTCGGCTTCCAATTCGACCCGGCCGTCTTCACAATTTTTTACACCGCCTACGAGTTCCCGTTGCACGGCGTTGCGAACGGTGAACGCTCGGTAGCCGACGCCTTGTACTCTCCCTGACACTGAGATTCTGGCTCGAACGGCAGT
The DNA here is from genome assembly GCA_035761525.1 of Nitrospira sp. Lineage (GTDB taxonomy): Bacteria > Nitrospirota > Nitrospiria > Nitrospirales > Nitrospiraceae > Nitrospira_C. Next base: position 2,576 of record DASTQY010000074.1, read on the forward strand.
CGAGTCACTCGCATCCGTCATCGTTCAGCCCTTGGGATACGCGTAACGAAGGGATAGTCTCACACCTCGAGAAACGCGTCACGTGATTTGCATTTCTACGCCAGAAAAGATCTGCCCGATGATTGTACGTACGCAGACATGTATGGAGCAACGGCGACACGATTGGATGCTGACGAGAGCATGACATCATTTCGAACGGCTCTCACCATCGGCCGCTATGGTAGAATCGCCGGCATCGGCGACGCCACGGCCGCGGGGTTCATGAGGTGGTCCTCCGTCGCAGCGAAAGATCCGGCACCTGCGGATCACGGCCGCTGCGTATCGCCGGATTAGACTGTGAGCAGCAGATGGGAGGAAAGGGCGCATGGCATTCAGCGCGACCGATCTCAAGCTCGTGTTAGCTGAGATCGCTCCAGCCCTCATCGATGGTTGGATTCAGAAAATCTACCAACCGGCAACACGTGTGGTCGTGTTCGAACTCCGTGCGAAGGGAGCGACCTCCCGGCTTCTCGTGTCATGCGAACCAGAAACCGCCCGGCTCCATCTTGTCCGACATCGCTTGAGGAACCCGCCCAGTCCGCCGCCATTTTGCCAGTTTCTGCGCGCCCATCTAGACGGGGCCCGACTCCAGGGGATGCGTCAACTGAGGGAGGACAGAATTGTCGCCATGGAGTTCACTACGAAGTCAGGACCCCGGACCGTCGTTTGTGAGCTCATAGGCCATGCGGCCAATATCCTGGTGCTGGATGAACATCAGCATGTCCTGCGCGATCTGAACCACCAGCGAGACCGTGTCGGTCAACACTATCAGCCCCCTGCAAGCCAACCAGCTGCCTTGGATAAGAAGGTCGTCGCTCGCAACGCCGCCGTGACTCGGGACCACTGTTTCCCGGTTTCTGCGGCCATTGAAGCGGATTACCGGCAGCAGGAAGCCCGCGCCGCAGAAGATCGAACCAAACTAGAGCAGCTCAGATCGCTTCGAAAAGCGCTCAAGAAAACGCGACGACGGATAGATGCGTGGCGGGAGGACCTGGCAAAAGCGACCAGATACCGGGACTACGCCCGATACGGCGAGCTCATGAAGGCAAATTTGAGTTCCATCACGCCCGCGAAGGATCAGGTCACCCTCGTGGATTACTACGATGAATCGCTCCCCGAAGTCACGATCCCGCTTGACCGGTCCAAATCCGCCATCGGCAACATGGATGACTATTTCAAAAAACACCGCAAATATATGGCGGCGGAACGTGAATTGGTCCCACGCATCGCGCAGGCGGAAGATGAGATCAACGCACTGGAGCGGGAGATTGCGTCCATCGAAGACGGGACCTGGACGCCCCCTGACAAAGGCCGATCAACCCGACTGAACCCAGTGACGAAGCGGGACACATCCGGCCGAGCACGAGGTCCCTTCCGGCGCTTCACGTCCGGTGATGGTCTTCCCATCTTCGTGGGACGCAATGCACGGGAGAATGACCAACTCACATTCGGGCTGGCCAAGAACGACGACTTGTGGCTCCATGCCCGAGGCGCGCCCGGATCTCATGTGGTAGTCCGGTTGGGCAAAGGGTCGGATCCGTCACCGGAAACACTGCGGGATGCGGCGACGCTGGCATTACTCTACAGCGACCTGAAGAAGAGCGGAAAAGGCGAGATCGTTTACACAAGGCGCAAATGGGTCAAACCCGCCAAGGGTCGAGCCCTGGGCGCAGTCATCGTCACACAAGAGAAAACCATCCATGTGCAATTGGATCGGACGCGGTTGGAAGCCCTGAAAGCCCGCCAGGAGAGGTCGCTCCCGTAAGATTTCATCTTTCGCTGGCCGAGCATGTCCTCTTGAGCTAGGCTCAGCAGGAACGAGTGTCTCACCTAAGAGGGAGGTGTCGTATGTCACCCTCGCCACCTTCAGCAAGCGCCGGTCCGACCGTGCTTGTCGTCGACGATGATGCCACGGTAGTCGCCTACTGCAAGAAAATCCTCCAAGAAGCCGGTTGTTCAACGCTTTCAGCGTCGGGAAGCTCGGAAGCCCTAAAGATCTGCAAACAGCACGGAGGCACCATTGATTTGCTGATTACCGATCTCGTGCTACCTCCGCCGGAGTTCTCTTTCGCCTCATCGGAAAATGAATTCCCCCACGTTCATGGGCACGAACTCGCACTCCGGGCACTCAGGATGCGGAAGGACTTACACGTGATTCTCATGTCAGGAAATCCGGACACTGATCTCGCTGGATATGGAATTCGGAAAGACACACTGCCGTTCCTCTCGAAGCCGTTTGACCCCTCCGCCTTCGTCTTGTTGGTGAAGCAGACATTGCAGACTTCACCGCCTACTCCTGAATTGCTGCTCAAGCAACCGTCTCCAGGCACGAAGGGTGCCGACGAGTGGTTTGACTGACCCCGCACCACCCTCGTCCAAAAATGAAAAGGGGTGCCATGACTCATGACACCCCTTCGTTGTATGCGTTACGAGCGGTACGACTTACCAGCGGTCCCGCTTGCCGCCTGCACCACGGCCTCCACCGCCGCCAAATCCACCACGGCCGCCGCCGCCACCACCAGCGCGAGGCTCTTGCGGACGTGCTTCATTCACGGTTAACGTCCGGCCTCCCATATCCGAGCCATTGAGCGCGGAAATCGCGGCTTGTGCCTCGGAGTCCGAGGACATCTCCACGAATCCAAATCCCCGGGATTGTCCCGTGAACTTGTCCGTAATGATCCGCGCAGAAGCCACCGCCCCATGCGCGCCAAACAGATCACTCAATTGCTGCTCGGTCGCCGAATAGGGCAACCCACCGACGTAAATCTTCGAACCCATGTGGGGTTCCTCCTTTGAATGTGACATTGTCTTGAACACGAGGAACGGGGAAGGAGCGGGCCGAAGACGCGAGACATGCGGCGACTTAGGTCTGACTTCCGACGAGATTCCCGGACAAGGCAACATCGATGTTGCGGGCCCTACAGCTGAACCAACTCCATCGCAAGGCCCGTACGACGAAGTAGCTTAGAACCTAGCATAGGGGGTGGTGGATTACAACCTGAGATGTCGTAGAAGATTCCGAGGTTGTCTGGCTCATTCGCCCACCCGCACCAAGGATCCTTGTACCTTACAATAGGCAAACGTCTTATAGAACAAGATGATTGTCATGACTAATAGGGCGACATTGAGTCCGCCGGCCCAAGCCAAGTGGGCAAAGGGGACGATGCCTTCACGGAGGACATCACGCATTCCTTCAAAGATATGGGCAGCAGGATTCATCCAGGCCACCACCTGAAGCCAATACGGCAGGACGTCAAGCGGATAGAACACACAGGAGATCGGCTGGAATAGAAACACCAGGCTCCAGGCCAAGATTTCCGCCTCCTGCCCGAACCGCATGATGAGAGAAGTCGTCAACACCCCGATGACCCATCCTGTAATCACCAAATTCACTACGAAGGGAAGCAACCACAAGCCCATGATCAACACGTTGTAGCCATAAAACAACCATGCACAGATGCCCATGACGATCGAGACGCACGTCACCTTGAAGATACTCATCGCAATCGTCGCGGCCAGGAATTCGGCTGGCGACAAAGGACTGGCGAACAGGTTCATAAGATTG
>DASTQY010000075.1:0-7779 GCA_035761525.1 Nitrospira sp.
GGGGTGACGACTCCCGATCAAGCGACGACCTGGATGTCGCACCAGCTTCCGCACGACCCCTTCTTGATTCCCGACATGGACCAGGCGGTTGAACGGCTGCATCGGGCCGTGGTGGCTCACGAGCCGGTTTGTTTTTATGGCGATTATGACGTGGACGGGATGTCGGCGACGGCCGTGTACCTCTCCTTCTTCGGATCGCTCGGCGCCAATGTGCGGGCCTATATCCCTCATCGGAAGCGGGAAGGTTACGGGTTGAATATGGGCGCGGTGCAACGGCTGCATGACGAGGGGATCTCGCTTCTCGTGACATCGGACTGCGGGACGACCTCACATCATGAAGTGGCATTGGCCGCAACGCTTGGCATGGATGTGATCGTGACGGACCATCACCAAACGGACGAGGAACTGCCTCCCGCCGTTGCCGTCATGAATCCCCATCGTGCGGATGCGCGGTATCCCTTTCTTGGATTGTGCTCAGCGGGACTGGCTTACAAAGTCGCGCAGGCCTATCAGCTGCGGTATGGCGAGGCCGGCGTCTCCTTGGAATCGCTGCTGGATTTGGTGGCGCTGGCCACCATTGCTGACGTGGTGCCGTTGCATGACGAAAACCGGGGCTTTGTACGCGAGGGTCTCTCCCAGATTTCGCGTGGCGCTCGTTGCGGCATCAGGGCGTTGAAGCAGGTCGCCGGGGTGGTGCGCGAGTGTACAGCCGAGACGATTGCATTCAAGTTGGCCCCGAGGCTCAATGCCGCCGGCAGATTAGATCATGCGATGTTGGGAGTTCGGCTGCTGACTACCGAGTCTCCAGCCGAGGCGCAGCAGTTAGCCGATCAGTTGGAGCAGCTCAATCGCGAGCGGCAGAAGATAGAGGCCGAACTCATGGCGGAAGCCGTTGCATCCCTGAAAGACCAGGAATTGCCGGCTGCCTTGGTCCTGGCTTCCCGGCGGTGGCACGTAGGGGTCGTGGGCATCGCGGCGGCTCGGTTAGTCGAGAAGTTTCATCGGCCGGCGATCGTCATCGCCATAGATGAAGGAGGTGTCGGCAAGGGATCGGCGCGGACTACGGGAGGATTCGATCTGTATCAAGGACTTGCCGCCTGCCGGGAGCTCCTCGAGGCTTTCGGCGGGCATCCGAGCGCTGCGGGTGTGACTGTGCGAGAATCGAACCTCGAAGCCCTTCGGGAGCGGTTTTCGGCCGTCGTGCTGGAGTGGAATCGGGGAGGGATGACCGTTCCGACATTGCAAGTCGATGCGGAGGTACAATTATCCGAGATTACAACCAGGCTCATTAAAGAGATCGGTACGTTACATCCGTTCGGCGCCGGTAATCCGGAGCCGACCTTCGCGGTCAAGGGACTTGAAGTGATGAATTCGCGGACGGTAGGAGAGAAGCATTTGAAGATGACGGTTCGGCAAGGACGATCGATGCCTTTCGACAGCATCGGCTTCGGGATGAAATCCTTGATCGATCGCGGCATCCCCGCTGGCACGCCGGTCGATCTGGCGTTCATGCCTGAGTTTAATCACTGGAACGGATATGACAGGATTCAGCTGCGCATTCGCGATCTCCGCGTCAGCGATCGGGGAACCGCCTGATGGTGAATCAAACGGTCAGGGACATTGATCAACTGCTGGACCGCGTGAAGAGTTACAACGCGGAAGCGGACTTGAACATCGTGCGCAAGGCCTACGAGTTCTCGGCCAAAGTGCACGAAGGGCAGCGGCGTCGCTCGGGCGAGCCGTACCTCCAACACCCGATCGCTGTCGCGGGCGTGCTGACGTTTTTGAGAACGGATGTGACGGCGATCGTCGCCGCATTGCTGCACGATACCCTCGAAGATACGGTCGCAACCCCGGAGGAACTGGAAAGCGAGTTCGGGAAAGACGTGGTGCATCTCGTCGATGGCGTCACGAAGATCGGCAAGATCACCTTCAAGAGCCATGAAGAAAAGCAGGCGGAAAATTTCCGCAAGATGCTGCTGTCCATGGCGGACGACATCCGGGTCGTGCTCATCAAGCTGGCCGATCGGCTGCATAACATGCGCACGCTCGAGCATCTGAGCCAAGCGAAGCGGCATGCCATTGCGGAAGAGACGCTCGAAATCTACGCGCCGCTGGCCAACCGCCTGGGCATCGGCTGGATCAAGAATGAGCTGGAAGATCTCTGCCTCAAACATCTCAAGCCAGACGTTTATGAAGTACTGCGGACCCGCGTCGCCAAACGAGACGAAGACCGGCAGCAGTACATTCAGGAGGTCATCGAACTGGTCACCAAGGCTTTGCAGGAACACGGACTGCCCGGACAGGTGTACGGCAGGCCGAAACACCTCTACGGCATCTATCAGAAGATGAATAAGCAGTCGATCTCGTTCGAGGAAGTATACGATTTGACCGCTTTGCGCATCGTGACTGACACCAAAATGAACTGCTATGCGCTCGTGGGCGTCATCCACTCTCTGTGGCGCCCGGTTCCAGGCCGATTCAAAGACTACATTGCGATTCCAAAATCCAATCTCTACCAATCCATCCATACCACCGTGGTCGGTCCCAAAGGCGAACACGTCGAATTTCAGATTAGGACGGAGGAGATGCATCGGGTTGCGGAGTGCGGCATTGCCGCGCATTGGAAATATAAGGAACAGGGCCGGGTCACAGACCGCGACAGCAAGACCTTCGGCTGGCTCCATCAATTCGTTGAATGGCATCGTGACTTGCCGGACAACCGCCAGTTCATGGATTCCGTCAAACTGGATCTCTTCCACGATGTCGTCTATGTCTTTACGCCGAAAGGGATCGTGAAGGAACTGCCGAGAGGATCGACGCCGGTTGATTTTGCCTATGCCATTCACACCGAAGTCGGCGACCATTGCGTGGGAGCCAAGGTCAACGGAAAGATTGTGCCGCTGAAGCATCTGGTTGAAAGCGGCGACACGATCGAGATCCTCACGTCTCCGACGCAAACGCCTCACAAGGATTGGCTCAAATTCGTCCGCACCTCGCGGGCCAAAACCAAAATCAAACATTGGATCAAGATCGAGGAACAGAAACGCAGCCTGGAGATCGGGCGCCGTCTGCTGGAATCGGAGTTCCGTCGGCATGGCATGGCGCCGGCGCAAATGATCAAGTCGTCTGAACTGGCGGCCGCGGCCCGCCAAGCTGGGTACGATACTACGGACGAATTGATCGCGTCGGTCGGCTTCGGCCACCTGCCGACGGCCAACGTGATGGAGAAGCTGGCCGCTTCATCGGCGAGTCTAGTTCCGGAAAAACGTGCGACGCCGAGCACGCGCAAGGCCGTTGCCGGCAAGTCCGACGACAAAGGCGTGAAAGTGAAAGGCGCGCGTGACGTGTTGATGCAGCTGTCCCGCTGCTGCAATCCCGTTCCCGGCGACCGGATTCTTGGTTACATCACACGCGGACGTGGATTGACCATTCATGCCATCGACTGTCCGAATCTTGAGGCGCTGGACTACGATCGCGAGCGATTGGTGGAAGTGGAATGGGATAGTGCCACGCCAAGCACGCACGCCGTCAAAATCTCGGTGATGGCCGTGGACAAGACGGGCGTCCTCGCCAATGTCTCCTCCGCCATCGCCGAATGTCGAGCCAATATCAGTCGGGCTGAGATCGCCACCCGAGAAGACCGCAAGGCGGTCCTCGACTTTATTGTGGAAATTTCCGGCACGGATCACCTTGATCAGGTTCTTAAAGCCATCGAGCGGGTGGACGGCGTGATCACGGCCCGGCGTGTCAGAGCCTGGCAGGAAAAATAAGCGCGTCCCTTGAAAAGAGCCCTCACGCAGGCGTGCCAAGACGCGCAGAATTCGGCTGGCTACGGAATCCGGAACTGGAGTTTTGACCCCTTCTCGAGTTTGAGGCGCTCTGCTTCGCCACCGCCAAGTTCCAAGACATACATGGCCGGGTCGTTCGGCTGGTACTGAGGACAGCCATCGTCCGTGCGCGTGCAGATGGGGACATTCCGTGCAATGTGAATGATCTGTTTTTTCTCATTCATCCAAATGATGTCGAGCGGGATCTTTGTATTTTTCATCCAGAAGGTCCAGGGCTGCGCCTGATCGAAGGTAAACAGCATGCCGCGGTCTTGTGCTAAATGTTCGCGGTACATCAATCCTTCGGCGCGTTTCTTCATCGTGCTGGCGATCTCGGCCTGAATGATGACTCCGCCTGGGAGCTGAATGGGGATGAGTCCGTCATCGGCTTGGGTGCAGGAAGGAAGAGCCAGGATCAGCGCAAGTACAGCAGCAATGACCCAGTCGGTGTGCACGGCCGGCATCCTATCGACTGCATCGACACCGAGTCAAGGCGACACGGCAGGAGACGCCGGCGCCTTGCATTCCCGCCTGGACCTGTGCGATTCTCACTCGAACCGTGGAGGTTTGTATGAAGGAAGTGAGGAAAGTGCACTATGTGAAGGGTGTTTTTGTCTGCCCCAAATGCCGCCAGTCCTACGTCCAAGAAAAGTGGATCGAATCCTGGCGTGTGCGGTGCCACCGCTGCGACTACCGGGGCGCTCTGACCGATGTCTCGGTCGAAGAACGCATGGAAGAGGAAACGTTTCGTCGGTGAGCCGGCGTGACTCCATCCACTCCATCTCCTGCCTGATTCTTTGCCTCCTATCATTACTTTCGCCGTTCGGATGCGGCTTCGTACGTGCGGAGGAGCCGGCTCCTTCTGCCGTCAAAGTGCTGGTCACCTACCATTCGCTGTCAGGAAACACGGAGCGCATGGCGGAAGCTGTCGTTGAAGGGGCCAAGAGCGTCTCCGGCACGGACGTCGTCATGAAACGAGTCAGCCACGTCACGGCAGACGATTTGTTTTCTTCCGACGCCGTTGTCGTGGGCTCCCCTGTGTACTGGTCGAACATGTCTGGGGAGGTCAAAACTTTCTTCGACAACTGGCAATTCAAGTTCGGTATCTTTCCGGACTTTAAAATGAAAAACAAGGTCGGCGCCGCCTTTGCGACCGGTGGACAGATCTCGAGCGGCAAGGAAGTGACGATGCTCACAATCCTCGCCGCGATGCTGGGCAATCAAATGATCGTCGTCAGTGCCGGTGGCGCGTTCGGCGCTTCTGCAACGACGGAAGGCGAGAGTCACGGGATCGACAAGAAAGAATTGGCCGATGCCCAGGCGCTCGGCCGGCGGGTGGCCGACGTGGCTGCCATGTTGAAGCGACGGCCTTCCGAGTAGTTCACTTCTCCTCGCGCAACGCGCTCATCCATCCAACCAGAGCGCGCCCATTGCGCAGCAACTCCGCGCATAATATTGGGGAAAGTGAGTGATTGGGAAAAATTGCGGAGGAAATCAGGTGCTCACGGTGTTCTTGCAGGGGAGGCAAGTTTCACTGTTGGCGAGTTCGACGAAGGCTTGAATATTCTTCGAGCACCGGCCGCAGCAGCCGGCATCTTTCAGACCGAACCTGGCTTTGATCTGGCAAGGCATCACGATTCCGGCCCGGCCTGCGTCGCGCACGTCCGAATCCTTGATCCCCTTACACAAGCACAGATACATGAGCGCCTCCCTGTCCAAGAACGATTATGAGAAGCATTCTCAGTATGTCACGTTTACTGGATCTTGTCAACAAGCTCGATCAGCGGCTGTAAGTACTGAAATTCCCAGTGGTTAAGTGAGGTTAAGCGGTGAGTCGATCCGGAGACACTACAGGGTCGCTTCGAGTTGGCCAATCATCTCGCGGATCGTTGTGAACCCCGATTGCCAAAACATCTTTGACGTCATGTCGACGTTGACCGCCGCGAGAATGCGCTCCGGGGAGAGGGAGCCGCCGGTTGCCAGGAGATCGAGGTACTTCGGGACGAAGGCTGCACCTTCCTGTTGATACATGCGATACAGGGCCAGGACCAAGAGATTGCCGAAACTGTACGAGTAGCAGTAGAACGGACTCGCAAAAATATGGGGAATGGTCAGCCACTCCCATTGGAACTCCTCCGGGACTTTCACGGCCTTTCCAAATTGCTGCCGCAGCTCGCCTAAATAGGTCTGTGCGAGTTGGTCTCCTGTCGCACCTCCGGCGACCATCTCATGGGCCGTCTTTTCGAATCGAACGAAGTAGGCCTGGCGAAGCACCGTCGCATAAATATCGTCGAGCTGGCTCAACAGTAGGCCCTGGCGGACCTTTTTATTGGTTTCCTGCTGCATCAGCGCATCGGACAAAATGCGCTCACCGAATACGGACGCCGTTTCAGCGAGCGGCAACGTCGAATGGAAGGTGAAGACGGAATGATGCGCTGCCAGCATCCCGTGTATGGCATGGCCAAGCTCATGCGCCATCGTGGCGATGTCGCGGGCGTCCCCGGTATAGTTCAGCATCACATAGGGAGTCATGCCTGGCACCACGCTATAACAATACGCCCCCCCCAGCTTGCCTGGTCTCGTTGGAGCATCGATGTGGCGATCGGTAAAAACCTGTTGAGCGAGATCGGCCAGCTTGGGTGAAAATGTGCGATAGGCCTCCAGCACCATCCGCACGGCGTCTGCATATCGATAGCGCTTGGTCTCGCTCCGGTGAGGTGCATAGAGGTGATATCGGCTCATGGAGCGGATGCCGCAAATGCTCGCCTTCAGTCTGAAGTACTGTTGAAAGAGATCGGCATTTTCAGCACAGACGGACAGCAAAGCCTCCACAGCCCCGTCCGGCACGTCGTTGCCCAGGTTGCGTGTCGCAATGGGTGACGCGAAACGGCGCAGGCTCAGATTCTCGGATTTCCAGTCGTTGACCAGCGTCTTGTAAATCTCTGCAAGCAAGTCTCGTTGAGCGGAGAAGACGCGGTACAGTTCCCGATACGCGGCTTGGCGTATCGATGCCTTGTGACTGCGTACGAAGGTCATGAGTTCTTCGCGGTTGAGGCGCTTTTTCCTGCCGTTGATGTGCAGAGTGAAGGTCAACCCATTCGTGACGAGATCGTATAGGGTGTTGACCGCACTGCGACCGGTCACGTTTTTCACGTTGATGACTTTTTCTTCCTGTTCCGACAACGTATACGGTTTATAACGGCGGATGGTCTCCAGATGGTACCGGACATCGCCCGCGTCGGCCATCAATCGTGCCGCGTTCTGCTCATCGACTCCCTGCCACCAGAGATCAAAAAACAGGAGGCGGTTCTGCAACACCGTCAAGTGCTCCTCGACTTGCACCCTGAACGAGCGCGCCTTGGCGTCCTTCGTGTTTTCCGAGAACCACAGATAGGCATAGGCGCCGAGCCGAGAAACTTCTCTGGTCAGACGCTCGCTGACTTTGACGATCGATTGAAAATCACTACTCGTCATATCGGGTCGAAGCGTCTCCCGGGCCGCTTCAATCCGCGCCACGTCTGCCTCGAGACTTGCAAGATGTTGCTCAAGTTTCCGAACCGGCTCGTTCACCAAGTCGCCTAAATTCCAGCGATCCGGCGGATTGCTCAAAGGTGTCTGTCTGCCGTTCCTCATTGCGGCCATGCGCTGCTCCTTCTCAGAGGCTCCTGGTCCTGAGGATCTTACCATCCGCACGACACTTCGAGCAGAAAAAATCCCACGTCGACCCCGCCTTGTGCGTTGACACCTATTCCAGCAGGATGTGAAAATCTTTGCAGGTCATACGCATGAACGATCACGAAATCAACCGCGCCGTTCAATATGTCACGGCGAGCACCTCCTACGGGCGGGAGACCGTCGCCACGATCCTCAAGACGGGTTTTGGAGAATTGACGGATTTGGCTGTTCAATCCAAGCGGCTGTTCGAGCGCGACGCCTTGCTGGAATACGT
>DASTQY010000076.1:0-3682 GCA_035761525.1 Nitrospira sp.
TTTGTTGAAGTGAAAACTTCTTCTTCTAGATTGTTGAGATTATAACGCGACTGTCAGGAGCCAAGATGTATAGAATTGACCGGTGGGTAGGCGAGTCGGATGTTCTCAGCGCAAGTCCTGAATTGATTATGGGCGATCGGACACGAATAGTGGGGCAAAATATAGCAGGTAGCGGGTGCCCTCCACCAAAAAATAATTCACCTAAGTTAAATATCTAGTCACTTCTGCTCTTCTGTAATTTCTGTATTGAAGAGCCCTCCTCTCCCACGCTCATGTCTCTGCCGTTGGTCATTGAACACTGCTAGCGAGTCTTCAAGTCGCAAGATGCTTATTCAAGACTTGATCCGTCGAACTTGATCTTCACGCTGCTTATCTGCCATCGTGCGCACCATGCAGAATAGACCGCTCGTACCGTATGTTGTCACGGTCGTGGCGGGCGCCGGAGTGCTGCTTGCGAGCGCCGCATTGCACTTCCTGTGGCCTGATTGGCGTTGGCACCATGAGCCGCTCCATTCCGCCATCGAAGCCGTAGGAGGTCTGATCGTCATCGCGACGGCCACCGTCTTATTGCAGGCACGCAATGAAGTCACCGCGGACAGGTATCGAATGCTGGCTGCAGGGTTCCTCGGAATGGGCATTCTCGAAGAGTTTCATGCCGTTGCCCAGCCGGGCAATGGCTTCGTCCTATTTCGAAACTTGGCCAGCCTCTTGGGCGGGATCGGGTTCGCGATGGCCTGGAGACCGCCCGCTCGGACCGATTCATCTGACCAGCGCCGGCATGCGTGGATGATGGCGACTGGTGCCTTGCTGGTTGGCTCGTGGTTTGTGGTTTTTCCGAATCACATCCCCGAAATGGTGCGAAACGGCGAATTTACCCCGCTCGCAGTCGCCCCACAAACCGTAGCCTGTATCTTGTTTCTGGTCACCGGGGCACGTTTGTTGTCGGAGTATCGGCGCTCGGGCCGAACAGACGATGCACTGTTCGCGAGCCTGGCCCTCCTTTATAGCCTGGCAGAATTTGTGTTTATCTATTCGATTCCTTGGGACAACCGCTGGTGGTTCTGGCATGCATTGCGCCTCATGGCCTGTCTGCTAGCGTTGGGATACATCGGTCGAAAGTATTTTCAGGTCACTTCCGACTTGCAAACGGCTTTGGAACAAACGCTCAGGGCAAAAGAGACCCTAGGTCAAAATGAGACACGGCTCCGTCAGATGTTCGACGACCGCGAGCGCATGGCGCAGGACCTTCACGACAGCACCATCCAGTCCCTTTTCGCGCTCGGACTCGGTCTTGAACGATGCCAGCGTCTCGTGGCCACAAGCTACCAGGATGTCGCCACTCAGTTGGAGCAAGCCGTAAAGAGCCTTCAAACTGTTATCCGGGACCTCCGCGGATACATACTCGGTTTGGAGTCACCGATCTCCAACGGGCGCGTGCTCGAAGCTGCGCTCTCCTCTCTAGTCAACGACATGAACAATGCACCCCAGCGCCATTTTCGATTAGAAGTGAATTCTGCAGCCGTAGACCGCCTGACCGCTGACCAGTTGCAACACCTTCTGCCCATTGCTCGGGAGGCCATGAGTAATAGTCTGCGTCACTCCGGCGCACATGCGGGTGCCCTCTCGCTTCAACTGCACGAAGGATGGGTTCGTCTGATCGTGGAGGATGATGGAGTGGGATTCGATGCTGCAACACTCCAGCGGCATGGTCATGGACTGAAGAATCTGGAGACCCGCGTCAAAAAGTTGGGCGGTCACCTGGAAGTGGTATCCGGTGTCGGTCAAGGGACACGAATTGTGTGCGACTTTCCTCGGGAGCAGGATGACGTCAAAATCTGAAACGAAACCCATCAAGGTCTTGTTGGTGGACGATCACGAAGTCCTTCGTATTGGGCTGCGGACATTGTTCACGGAAGCGGGAAATTTCCAGGTCGTCGGTGAGGCCGGCACCATCGCCGCGGCAGTGGCAGAGGCATTGAGACTGGAGCCGAACGTCGTCTTGATGGACGTCAGACTTCCGGACGGAAGCGGAATCGACGCGTGCCGCACGATTCGAACCGCTCATCCCGACACGCGGGTGCTGTTTTTGACGTCGTTTGCAGACGATGACGCCGTGCTCGCCACCATCCTGGCCGGAGCCGATGGCTTTCTTCTGAAAGAAGTGACGAGTGAGCAGCTGATCGAAGCCGTCAAAGCCGTGTCGCAAGGACGGTCAATCCTGGACCCGGCCGTCACCCAGCGTGTGCTCACCAAAGTGCGGTCGCTCGCGACGCTGGCCTCACAGGACAAACGGGAGCCGTTGTCGCCGCAAGAAGAACGCGTTTTGGCATTGGTCGCCGAAGGCAAAACCAATAAAGAAATCGCGGTATCGTTGAACTTGAGCGACAAGACCGTCGGGCATTACCTCGAAAACATCTTCCAGAAACTGCAAGTCACCCGCCGCGCGCAAGCGGCCGTCTATTTCACCCAACAGCACAACAAGCCATAGGGGTATTTGCCCCTGTGTCATAGGGGAAGAATAGTTTCCTAGGCGGAGCGACCAGCCCTACCGCGCTCTGTTCATGGTCAGTACGATGGGGACATGAAGATGGTTCCTACATCACGTTTTCATAACAAGGAGGGTTTCATGCTGAGACTCACGAGCCATATGCGGGTGCTGTGCTTCATCTGCGCGACCGCGGTCCCATTTATGTTCGCTCTGAGCCCGGATCAAGCGATGGCGGCTGCAGCAGACAAGGTAAAGGTGCTCTATCACGTCGATGGTAAAGATCCGGAGGTGGCGAAATACGCCCTGGCTCTCATCAATAAGCACATCGACGCCGAAGGCGGGCCCGACAAAATCGATGTCGAACTGGTAGTCCATGGGCCCGCACTTGAGTTGTTCGAGAAAGATAGAATGGACGCGGAGATGACGAAGCGGTTCGACCAAATTATCGAGAAGGGTGTAAAGGCCGAGATGTGTCAGGTATCGATGAAGGCGTTCGGCAAGACTATCGAAAATCTGGCAAAGGGGTTCGTCGCCACGCTCCATCCCGTGGCCGTGAAGCGGATTGCTGATTTACAGCAGCAAGGCTATCTCTACATCAAGCCATGACGTGGAGGGAATTGTGCGACAGATCATCCTGGGAATCGCCCTTTGCTTAATCGCGCTGTGTGGCCCGACGGCATTGCGTGCAACGGCAGCTGGCGCACCGGCTCCGGCTTTCGAATTGGTCACTTTGACCGGCGAGTCCTACAGCCGAGATTCGCTGAAAGGCCGACCGACGCTGCTGATCTTCTGGGGCACCCTGGTGCAATGTTTGTCAGCGCGAGCTGCCGCAGCTGTCCGAATTTTATCAACGAAGCAAGCCGGGGAAGCTCGGTGTGGTCTCGATCGGATTCGCGGATACAAGAACGAACGTTGAACAATTCGTCAAAGAGCGGCCCAAAACGTTCGTCTATCCAGCTGCATACGACGAAGACCGTTGGGTGGCGCTGGCCTTCAAGGTTAGCGCCACTCCAACATACGTGTTATTGGATGCTCAAGTAAGCATCGTACTGGTCCATCGAGGGGAAGGCGTCTTGCAGAACCCTCAATTACAGGAATTGTTATCAAGTATGGACCGTTAAGGCAGACGTGTTCGATTGATTGCAGTGGAGATGTTGAAATTCGCAAACCGCCTGACAAGAGCAACCCCTTGAA
>DASTQY010000077.1:0-9405 GCA_035761525.1 Nitrospira sp.
TAAGCCGGCAGAAGTTTAAACCAAAGCTACTCGTTCCGGCGACTCTTCATCGCTTTAAAGAAAACCGAAGGGGTAACCAAGCAGCGCATCTGGGTTCAATATGTAAAAGTCACTGAGGGGAGCCAGGCAGTCATCAGGAACGTACAAAATGCAAAAGATGAATGACATGCCATTTGTGTAAGGCGGACGTTGCCATAACTAGCCTACCCAGCAGGTCCTCTAATGCGCCAGCCCTACGCTCTTGAACGACGGTCTCGTTAAAGCCATTATCAGCAGGATAAGTGACCTTATTGTCTCAGCGGTGCGGCATGCTGGTTGTTGCTTGTCGATTTTGGCATACTGAACCGACTATATGGTAAAGGCAGCCAATCCATAGCAAGGAGAACGTAAGGATACGGTCGAGTGGGTTCCGGATATCCGCCTCCCTGTTCCCCGGCATCATGCATTACGATCAAGCATACAACGTCTCTCGTGTGTGGTCGATTGCGCTCGGTGCGACCATTGCGTTGCTGCTCACACTGGCAGGCTGCAACGGCGAGCCGGCCAGTGGTGGTGGCCAGCCGCCACCGCCCGAAGTCGCCGTCGCGCAGGTGCTTACCAAGTCCGTGCAGCAATGGGACGAATACACCGGCCGCGTGAGCGCGATTGACACTGTCGAATTACGTCCCCGCGTCAGCGGCTACGTACAGCGTGTCGCCTACGGAGAAGGTGAGGACGTGAAGCAAGGCGACCTGATGTTCCAGATCGACCCCCGTCCCTACCGTGCGGCACTGGACAACGCCCAGGCGCAACTGGCCCGCGCGCGCGTGGCGGAGCAACTCGAAGCGGTACGGATCAAACGCGCTCAGTCGTTGATCGACGACGACGCGATTTCACGCGAGGAGTTCGATCTGCGCCGCGCCGCGCATGAGCAGAGTATGGCCGATATCCGCGCCGCCGAGGCAGCGGTGGCTACGGCCAAGCTCAACCTGTCTTTCACCGAGGTGCGCGCGCCGGTCGCGGGGCGGGCGAGCCGGGCCCTGGTCACGGTCGGAAATCTGGCCACGGCGGACCAGACTCTACTGACGACGCTCGTGTCACAGGATCCGATGTACGTCTATTTTGATGCCGATGAGAACAGCTA
The DNA here is from genome assembly GCA_035761525.1 of Nitrospira sp. Classification (GTDB taxonomy): domain Bacteria; phylum Nitrospirota; class Nitrospiria; order Nitrospirales; family Nitrospiraceae; genus Nitrospira_C. Next base: position 1,124 of record DASTQY010000077.1, read on the forward strand.
CCTGCGATACAAGGAACAAGAGCGCAAGAGCGAGCGCACAGGGCGTGATAATACGGTGTACGTCGGTCTGGCCAACGAGGATGGCTATCCGCATGTGGGCACGGTCAACTTCCTTGACAATCAGGTCAACCCGACCATCGGGACCGTACGCGCACGGGCTGTGGTCTCGAATGCCGATCGCATGTTCACCCCTGGCCTGTACGCACGCGTGCGTTTTGCCAGCGGCCAGAAGGCCGATGCTCTGCTGATCGACGACAAGGCCGTTCTGACCGACCAGGACCGCAAGTACGTTTACGTGGTGGACAAGGACGGCAAGGCGCAGCGCAAGGATGTCGTGCTCGGCCGCATGGTCGAGGGGCTGCGCGTGGTCCAGTCAGGCCTCGCGCCGGATGACAAGGTCATCGTGGCCGGCCTGCAAAAGATCTTCTATCCCGGCATACCCGTCAAGGCAAACGAGGTGCCGATGGGCACGCTCCGAGCAGCGCCTGCAGCCGTACCGGAGAAGTGAGCGACAGACGTGGACTTTTCCAAGTTCTTCATCGATCGGCCGATCTTCGCCGCAGTGCTGTCCATCGTGATCTTCGTCGGGGGCCTGATCGCGATCCCTATCCTTCCCATCAGTGAATATCCGGAGGTGGTGCCGCCTGCGGTGATCGTACGCGCAACCTACCCCGGCGCCAACCCTAAGGTGATCGCCGAAACCGTGTCGACGCCGTTAGAAGAGCAGATCAACGGCGTCGAGCACATGATGTACATGAAATCGGTGGCGGGATCGGACGGTGTCTTGCAGATGACGATCACGTTCCGTCCCGGCACCGATCCCGATGCCGCGCAGGTCCAGGTGCAGAACCGCGTCAGCCAAGCGCTGTCGCGGCTGCCGTCCGAGGTCGTCCGTCTCGGCGTGACCACACAGAAGGAATCGCCCAACTTCCTCGTGCTGGTCCAGCTGCTCTCACCGAACGGCACGTATGACGCGCTCTACCTGCGCAACTACGCCAACATCAAAATCAAGGATGAACTGGCTCGGTTACCCGGTGTCGGTCAGGTGCAGATTTTCGGCAGCGGCGACTATGCGATGCGCATCTGGCTCGACCCGGACAAGATTGCGTCGCGGGGGATGACGGCCGGCGACATCATCCGCGCCGTGCAGGAACAGAATATCCAAGTCTCGGCCGGACAGCTCGGCGCAGAACCCATCGCCAAAGGCAGCGACTTTCTGATCTCGATCAATGCCCAAGGTCGCCTGCGCACGGCCGAGGAGTTCGGCCAGGTCGTATTAAAGGCGGGCGCGAACGGCGAGATCGTGCACCTGGCCGATGTGGCGAGCATCGAACTCGGCGCCAACGACTACACGTTGCGCGGGCAACTCGACAACCGAGACGCTCCGCCGATCGGCATCTTCCAAGCACCAGGGGCCAACGCGCTTACCGTGCGCGATGCCGTGATCGCGAAGATGGAAGAACTGAAGACGCGTTTCCCGCCCGACCTCATATATCGCTCGGACTACGACACCACCGTCTTCGTACGCGATTCGATCACCGCTGTCGTGCAGACACTGCTGGAAGCGATTCTGCTCGTTGTGCTCGTCGTGATCCTGTTCCTGCAAACCTGGCGCGCGTCGGTCATTCCGTTGATTGCCGTGCCCGTGTCGGTGATCGGAACCTTCGCCGCCCTGTATCTGCTCGGTTTTTCAATCAACACACTGACTCTGTTCGGCCTGGTCCTCGCGATCGGCATCGTCGTTGACGACGCCATCGTGGTCGTCGAGAACGTCGAGCGCAACATCGAGGAAGGCCGAACACCGCTCGAGGCCGCGCATCAGGCGATGAAGGAAGTCTCAGGCCCCATCGTCGCGATTGCACTCGTGCTGTGCGCCGTGTTCGTGCCGATGGCGTTTCTGACCGGCGTCACCGGCCAGTTCTACAAACAGTTCGCGGTGACGATCGCGATCTCCACTGTCATCTCGGCGATCAATTCACTGACCATGTCGCCGGCGCTGGCGGCCAAGTTGCTCAAGAGCCACGGCACTCCGAAGGATGGTCTTTCTCGCTGGATCGAGCGTTTGTTCGGGTGGGTGTTCCGTCCCTTCAACCGCTTTTTCAAAGCAAGTTCCGACAAGTACCAAGGCACTGTCTCGCGCGCCTTGAAGCATCGTGGCGCGGTGTTTGCCGTCTACGCGCTGCTGTTGCTCGGAACCGGGCTGATCTTCCAAGCGGTGCCGCGGGGCTTTATCCCGACTCAGGATAAGCTGTTCCTCATGGCCGGCGTAAAATTGCCGGAAGGAGCCTCTCTCGAACGCACGGATACGGTGTTGCACAGGGTGGTCGAGATCAGCAAGAGCGTGGATGGCATCGCCCACGTCGTGGCAATGACCGGTCTGAACCCGCTCCAATTTACGAACACGCCGAATTACGGCATCGCGTTTCTCATCTTGAAGCCGTTTGGCGAACGTCACCGCAGCGCCAAAGAGATCAGTGAAGAGATGAATGGAAAGCTCGCGGGCATCCAGGAAGGTATGACCTTCGTCCTCATGCCGCCGCCGATTCTCGGCCTGGGCAACGGTGCCGGGTATTCCCTGTTCATCGAAGATCGCGTCGGCCTCGGATTTGGCGCGCTGCAAAATGCCGTCAATGCCCTCCAGGGGGCGGTGATGCAGACTTCTGGAATGGGATTTCCGATCAGCGGCTATCAGTCCAACGTGCCGCAGCTTGACGTCGAGGTGGATCGCGTGAAGACCAAGGCGCAGGGCATTGCGCTGACCGAGTTGTTCAACACGCTGCAGGTTTACCTCGGTTCAGCCTACGTGAACGACTTTAACGCGTTCGGCCGCACCTGGCGCATCTATGCGCAAGCCGACGGAGATTTTCGCGGGAAGGTCGAGGACATCGCCAATCTCAAGACGCGCAACGATCGCGGTGAGATGGTGCCGATCGGCTCACTGGTCAAATTGAGGCCCACCTACGGCCCGGATCCGGTGCTGCGCTACAACGGCTATCCCGCCGCCGACTTTTTGGGCGAAGCCGACCCGACCAAATTGTCCTCGGCGCAGGCAATGGACAACCTTCGCCAGATCGCGGCGAAGGTGCTACCCAACGGTATGACTATCGAATGGACCGACCTGAGCTTTCAGGAAGCCTCGCAGGGGAGGGCGGCGCTGCTGGTGTTTCCGGTCGCCATCTTGTTGGCCTTCCTCGTGCTCGCTGCGCTCTACGAGTCCTGGACCTTGCCGCTCGCAGTGATTCTGATCGTGCCGATCTGCATGCTCTGCGCGCTGGCCGGCGTCAAACTTACTGGCGGCGACAACAACACCTTCGTGCAGGTCGGCCTGGTCGTACTGATGGGCCTGGCCTGCAAGAACGCGATCCTCATCGTCGAATTCGCGCGCGAGCTGGAACTGCAGGGCAACGGCACCATCCAAGCGGCACTCGAAGCCTGCCGCTTGCGATTGCGCCCAATCGTCATGACGTCGGTGGCCTTCATTGCCGGCACGGTTCCACTCGTGCTTTCGCACGGCGCCGGCGCCGAAGTGCGATCGGCCACGGGGATCACCGTGTTCGCCGGCATGATTGGCGTGACCCTGTTCGGCCTGTTCCTCACCCCGGTGTTCTATGTCGGCTTGCGTCTATTGTCGGGACGCAAACTGATCAGCCATGACCAAACAATGCCGCGCGGTGCCCTTGAAAACGCGTATAGCCAGGTCGAGGCGGCCCGTTAAGCGCGCTGATCGGCCGAGCGCCTTCCACCCGACGGCTGGCGAGATTCAGAGAGACCGAAAGCTATGCGGCACGTCCGCGGTCGCCACAAGAGTTCCATAGCTGAACCAGGTTGTCTTCGGGCATCTGGCGCGCCGCCCTTGTGATTCGCCAATAATCCCCTGACCATGTTTTGCTTGAGGTTGGAACAGTGTCGAAATTCACCTCTCCAGACGACTATTGGATGAAGGTGCCGCTTCAGGGGGAAAAAAAACGAAAAGGAGAAATCCCATGGAATTCATGATTCTGATGATCCCGTCTGTTTACCGCAACAACAAGAAACTCGGACCGAACTTTGTTCCCGACCCTAAAGTGATTGAGGAAATGACCAAGTTCAACCAAGAGTTGTCAAAGAGCGTCAAACTTCTGTCGCTGAACGGTCTACATCCGCTGACCAATGGCGCACGCTTGTCGTTTTCGAACGGCAAAGCGACCGTGACTGACGGCCCGTTCATCGAAACGAAGGAAGTTCTCGGCGGCTATTGGCTGGTTGAGGCGAAGTCGAAAGACGAGTTGGTCAAGCTCATGCAGAACTGCCCGGCCGAAGAAGGAGACATCATCGAGATCCGGCAAATCTTCGGTGACGAAGATTTTGCGATAAAAAAATAAGGGCGGCCTGAAATACATCTGCCTGGGCTAAAAGGAGCAACTCGGTCCATGGACGCCTGCTTCGCCTACGAAGAAGAACTGCAGAAAAAGACGACGTACAATGACCGCTCAGTCATTGCACACCGAAACTAGAGGCGACCTGCGGTTTACGAATCAGTGAAAGGGAGTTGCTCAAGTGCTTGTCACTTGGGCAAATTCCCTTCCACTAGCTGCGTTTGCCTTCAATGACCATTCTACCGAGCTATCGCTTCCTATCCTTCCGTACCCACTTTGTCCCTATTCCTAACATTGGAATAACACCAACCCGGGGTAGGGCTGTAAAATTTCCGACCGAGTCCCCCTGAATTTGAACTGACCGGCTTAAATGCATAGGGAAAAGAAAACCGAAGGGGCCCCAAGCAGGCTACACGAGACACCCAGCACGAAGCACGAAAAGCAAGTTGCGCGGGAGAATTTTCGAAGGATGCGACGCAGATACGAGGTCTTGCCCGAGTGAACGCTACTAGAACGGTCAATACAACACCGAAGGGAGAAATGCACCGGTCGGGTTCTGATACAGACCGCGGCTCATGAGCGTCATGGGCTGGACGACGCGCAGACCTTGAGTCAGACACCACCGTAGTAATTCCGCATTGCGGGTTGGGAGCAAGAACCCTGGGCCGACAAACGTCGGAGCGGTACCGATCAGCGCCTTGAGGTCTTCATTCGTCCGGCCGACGGCGTGGGCGAAGAACCCGATATTGGTGGCATAACCAGTGATTCGACCACCGTACTCGACTATTCTGGCCGTTCCATCAGCGATCGCATACGCAAGTTCACCACGCCGATCGTGCCCATGCACATTGAGGCACAGTTCATTGCACTCGCCGAGGTCATCGAGCGTCGCGGAGCGCACGCGGTAGCCGGGCAACTCAAAATTTAGCGGCGGTCCCTGCAAGACTGAGAGGGGTTCGCGCGCATGGAAGCCGAGCTTGGTGTACACGGATAGCGAGCGGTTGTGATAAGCGGTTTGGACGAGCCGGACTCCGACATGCTGTCGTGCGTGGGCCCGTTCCAGTACGCGCTCCATCAATTGACGTCCCACGCTACAGTTTTGCGCGGCTGGAACGACGGTAATCGGACCCACGCCCGCGATGGTGTCGCCCTCCCAGAGGAAGTTGCTGCCGACTACTCGATCATCAATCTCCGCAATTACTGAGTAGACATCAGCGCGTGACAGCACCATCGAGAACAAGGAGATTGCGATGTCGGGGGAGGGAAAGTCAGGAGGGAAATTGTGCTGTTCGGCAATGCCCTTAAACGCCTCATAACAGATACTGCCGCAGGCCGTCGCATCTCCGGCTGTACCTGATCTGAGTACCGTTTTCACCGACCAGCCTCCCGGTAGGAAACTACAGGTCCCTTCAGGAAGTAGTCAAGGGAAGGGGGCGGCTATGGGAGCCAAGCTCTTTGGTCGGCGCTAAGAACCACGAACCACGCAACACGAGCTACGTGATACGTGCTGCGTGCTGGGTGTGGCTGGATGCCATTTCATTAAGTGACCGGATTAAAACGGCTCGCATACAAATCGCTCTCTTACACTGTGAAAGTCATTCAGGGTCCTAAAGCTACACTTATTAGATGAATCAGACCAGCACGCGCCAAGGGGAACTGTTGGCGCTCCAGTGGAACGATGTGAACCTCACTGGACGATTCTGCGAAGTGCGCCGGAATTTCACTCACGGGCGGCTCACGACCCCCAAGAGCGGCGAATCCCGTCGGGTCGACCTCTCTCGAGAATTGACGGCGACCCTGGAGGCCTTGCAGTTGGATCGGCAGTTAGAAGCGGCCACGCAAGGTCAGGACGCCGCGCCTCCCTGGGTCTTTTGTGACCGTCAGGGCAAGCCCTTCCATCAGAACTGGGTGCGGCTTCGGTTCTTCCGGTTGTTAAAGGGTGCCGGTGTGCGCCAGGTACGCTTCCATGATCTCCGCCATACGTTGGCCTCGCTCTTGCTCCAGAACGGCGAGAGTCCCGTGTACGTGAAAGAGCAGACGGGCCATTGCTCCATCCAAATCACCGTGGATCAGTCTGGCCATCTCATTCCGGGTGGGAACGTCCGAGCTGTAGACCGGCTCGATACGGGCGTGGAAGAAAGGCCGTTGGTGGCCGAATCTGCAACCTCCCTGCAACCGGCCACAGTGTTTCCGGGACCCCTGTCATCGGATCAGCCGAAATCTCCAGTAGTTACGAGGAAGGTGTCTGGGGTGGATGACGGGTTTCGAACCCGCGACCTCCGGATCCACAATCCGGCGCTCTAACCAACTGAGCTACACCCACCGTGCAGGTGCTGAGAGGAAGAACAGAGGAAATTGGATCTTAACAAAGTGAGAAGAACGGCCGCAACTCATTGGCCGTCAGCTTCTGGCATCAAACGCTGCCTGCATTTCACTCAGAACCGCCGCGGCCGCGGCAGCGGGATCGGCAGCGGCTCGAATGGGACGACCAATCACGAGGTAATCGGCACCAGCCGCGATGGTTTGGGTTGGAGTCGTCGACCTCGCATGATCGTCAACGTCCTCACCGGCCGGGCGGACGCCTGGAGTCACGATGACGAACCGTGGCCCGACCTTCGGTCTCAACACCCCCGGTTCTTCGCCTGACGCGACCACACCGTCGCAACCCATCTCCGCCGCCAACAACGCGCGGGCCGTCACGAGCTCCTGCACTGTGTGCTGGATACCCATCTCGCGTAAGTCATGACTGTCAAAATTGGTAAGGACCGTCACGGCCAACAACTTGAGGGCCGAATCGCCCCGACCCTTGACCGCAGCCGCAAGCGCTTTACGATTCGCATGGACGGTCAGAAACTCGACGCCCATCGCTGCTACTCGTTCCGTGGCCCGCCGAACCGTTTCCTCGATATCCAGAAACTTCAAATCCAGAAAGACGCGCTTGCCCCGCTTCAGGAGACGCTGCACGATTTCCGGTCCAGCCGCTGTATAGAGCTCGAGCCCCACCTTGACGAACGTGACCTGATCCTGCACCTGATCCATCAAACGTTCGGCATCCACCGCCGAAGGTAAATCCAAGGCGAGAATCAACCGGTCACGCGCGACGACCTTCACCGCAAAATCCTCCCACACCGTTTTTATAGGCTCTGCTCACCTTGACGATCCGCCGAAGCCTATGCTACAAATGCGCTCCTTTGTACAGGAGTTTGCTATGCCAGTCATCCATAAATCGACGATACGGCGGGCCCGTCAGGCAGAAAAGCGGCAGGCTCGCAACCGCGCCGCTCTGAGTGCCGTGAAAAGCCTGGTGAAAAAGGTGCACGCGGCGGTCACTGACAAGAAGGCCGACGAAGCCAAGGCCTCTCTGCAAATCGCCACATCGGCTCTCAGTAAAGCCGTCAGCAAGGGCGTGCTCAAACCAAATACCGCATCCCGCCGCATTTCGAGACTGACCAGACACGTCAATTCTTTGGTCGCCTCACGCTAACCGTTCGAACATTCGACAAGGTCCTCCCTCGCGGCGCCGGAGCAGCGGGAGAGGGCGAGCGTGTCGGCTGTGGGCGGTTACACAGCTTGAACATCAGCTGATCGAGCAGCATCGCCGGCTTCCCTCCGCTACCACCCTTCAGTTTTTGATCAGTCTCGAAAAATAAGCGGAACGCCTCCCGCAAGTGTGTGTCAGAAAATTGCCCAAGGAAGGGGCGGATTTTGTAAGGGTCCATGCGCAGGAGCCTGGCTGCCTCGCCTTCACGGCCAGCCTGTTTGACCAGTTCCTTGACCTTCCAGAGCCGCCGATACTGCCAGACCAGAGAACCCAGAATCCGCAAGGGCGCTTCTCCCGCCTCTAGATTGCGAGCCAGGATGGCCAGCGCTGTCCCCCGCTGCTGTGCGCCGATCGCGGCGGCCAGGTCAAAGACCGAGGCGCCCGGT
>DASTQY010000078.1:0-5395 GCA_035761525.1 Nitrospira sp.
TCGTATTTCTCTTCGAGCGGACGACAATCGACGGCGAACAGCAGTGCTAGGCGCCCGCGAAGCTTCTCGTGAAGAAAGCATGTAAGCTCCGCAAGCCGGCTTTTATCAATGCGATACTGTACCAGGCGGTCAGATGGATACTCCGCAATGAAATCAGGATAGGCCGTCTGTATTTGTTGGACAGGCGATGATGCTTCCGCCACCGTTCACTCCTATCGGCTCAGTAGCAGGGTCGAAGCCATTTCAAAAAACTGTCGCAACGACGCCGGTAAAGCCAGGCAGAATGCAATGAGTACTGAGCCCAGCAGAATGATTGGGACATGACCCACTGACCATCGCTCACCCTGGACCACGTCCTTCGGTGCAGCACCCCAAACCATGCCGGTAATGCGATAGAGAAAGCCGGCGAACGCTACGACACTACAGAGCAGCAGAATCACGACAGGAAACCTCGTGTCAGGCTGTGTCCATTCACGTGGAAGACCTGACGACCCGAGAGCCGTGATGATCTGAATCTCGCTGGCAAATAGCGCGAAAGGTGGGAGCGCAGCGAGCGCCAGTCCTGAAATCAGCAATGCTAAAGCAGACCAGGGCAGCACGGTTGTCAGACCGCGGACCTGGTCGATCTCTACAGTCTTAAAACGCCGGTGAATATTGCCAGCCGCAAAAAACGCAAGCGACTTGGCGAAGGCATGGTTGACCAGGTGGAATAATCCGCCGAAGTTGCCGATGGGCCCCCCAACCCCGAATCCAACCATCGCCAACCCCATGTGTTCGATGCTGGAATAGGCGAACAGTCGCTTGTAATTGTGTTGTAAGAGGATGAAAAAGGCCGCAAGCGCAAATGAGATAAGCCCGAACAGCGCCAACAACCCGCCGGTGAAATCGGGAGAGAGGGCCTGGTCGGCGATCGCGCGGCATCGGAGAATGGCATAAACCGCCACCGTTTCAAGGACGCCGGCCAGCATGGCCGCGACCGGGGCTGGGGCTTCGGTGTAGGCATCGGGCAGCCAGCTGTGCATGGGCACAAGACCGACTTTGGTTCCGTATCCGACAAAGAGAAAGACGAATGCTAATTTCAGAATGTGTGGGTCGAGCTGTGCAGCCACCTGCTGGAGTTGGGTGATATTGAGAGCGGAGCTGACATCTCCAAGCACGCGAAGGGAGGAGTAGTACATCAGGACGACGCCGAATAGTGCCAGCGAAATGCCGACGGAACAGAGGATCAAATACTTCCAACCGGCCTCCAACGATTCGCGGCGCCGCCAGAAGGCGATGAGAAATGTGGTCGCCAATGTTGTCGCCTCGATCGCCACCCATTGCACACCCAAACTGTTCGCGACTGTCGCCAGCACCATGGCCAATAGGAACATGTGAAACAGAAAAAAGAAGAGATTGAGCCGCTTGGGCGCAATGACACCACGTGCGACCTGCTCGTCCATGTATGAGCGCATATAGAGCGAGCAGGCGAGCCCGACGGTGCCGATAATGAACAGAATGACCGATGACAGGGCATCGATATAAACGATCTCGCCGAATGTCGTGATCGACCCTTGTGTGAACACGGCTCGTGCGATGATCGCTTCCGCGCCAACCAACGTTCCAATGCTGATCAGATTGGTCACATGGAGCCAGCGTGAGCCTTTGATCAACAGACTGAGCCAGCCGGCCACCAATGGCGCGAGTAGGAGCAGGCCGACAGCCATCGTAACGGTTTGTCCGGTCATTCCTTCAACTCACTGAGGTGAGTGGTGTCCACGCTGTCGAACGCATCTTGAAGTCGATTCGTATAGATTCCCGCGATCAAGGCCGCAACCAACACATCGAAGAACACGCCTAACTCGACGATCAGCGGCATGCCGTATGTTGCAGCTGTCGCTCCCAGGAAGAGACCGTTTTCCATCACCAGGAACGCAATCAACTGCGTCACGGCTTTTTGGCGCGAGATCATCGTGAAAAATCCGATCAGCACAATGGCCAACGCGATGGCGAGCGAATCGCGGGTCAACAAATGCCCGAATGGGATGATCGGCTGGGTGATGAAGAAGGCGATCATGACGAGCGCACCACAGATCAGCAGACTCGCCGGCACGTTCACCTTCATCACCAGTTCGCGTGTGACGTTGAGCCGTTCGATCACGCTCTTCAGCACGCGGGGAATTACGATCACTTTCACGACTACCGTCAATGCCGCGGCGATATAAATGTGACGAGTGCCGGTGAGGAAGGCCACCAGGGCAGCCGTCATGGCCAGAAACAGCGACTGTAACGCGAAGAGGTCCACACAGGCGGAAAGCCGGCGCTGCGCCACGATGGCAAAGCAGGTCAGGAGCAGCATGGCTGAACCAAAGTCGACGAGTTGAGTCCCGATGTGCGGAGTCAGCCAGGACACAGTTATCCTCGCAAGATATAAAAGAACAACAAACTCAACAAAGCCAGAATGAAGGCGACGCCAAGCAGATCGGTAACACGGAAGAGGCGCAACTTGGCGAACATGCATTCGATTGTGCCGATCAACACCGCAAGGCCGGCGACTTTGACCACATACACCCCCAGACCGATCGACAGAGCCGTCGGCGTCAAACTCGTCGCAATGCCCCATGGCGCGAAAACGTTGGCAATGAGTGTCAAGAACACGAGCAGCTTGATGCCGGAGGCCCATTCCAGCAGCGCCAGGTAGCGGCCGGAATATTCCAACACCATCGCTTCGTGGATCATCGTCAGTTCAAGATGAGTGGCCGGATTATCTACGGGAACCCGGCCGGTTTCCGCGATGGTCACAAGGAAGAGGGCCGCGAGTGCCATTACACGCGACGAAGGATCGGTCACGATGCCTTCCAACAAGACGGTCTCGTGGACAATCGTGCTGATATTGGTGGAACCAGCGGTCAATGCAATCGCAAAGATGGCCATGATCATGGCCGGATCGGTCAGCGAGGCCACGATCGCTTCTCGGCTGCTGCCCATGCCGCCGAATGGCGAGCCCGCATCGAGCCCGGCAAGAATAAGAAAGAACGTGCCCAATGCAAGCAAGTAGACAAAGGCGATGATATTGCCCGCAAAGTTCAAAGGCATCTGCGAGGTAAAAACGGGGACGAGTAGCCCGGCCGTGATCGTCGAAGCAAAGACGATGTACGGAGTTGCCGTGAAGATCCATGAAGTCGTTGTAGAGACCACCGCTTGTTTGAGGAACAATTTTCTAAGATCGGCATACGGTTGGAAAATGCCGGCTCCTTGCCGGCATTGGAGCCGCGCCTTCACCTTTCTGATCAGACCGACGATTGCGGGCGAGACAGCGATCAACACGATGGCCTCTGACAGGGTGAGTGCGATCGCTTGAAGTATCGATTGGTCTTTGACCATGACTCTCCGTTACAGGGCCACCAACAGCAGCACCACCAAGGTCACGAACATATAGGCGAGATAGAGATGAAGACTGCCTGCTTGGACAATTCTTAGCCGGTCGGCCAATCCGGACGTGAACGTGATGACGGGGTCGTAGAGGTACTTCTGAAACATCGGTTCAATGTGAAATTCGAATCGCCGCCGCTTGGCGAAATAGCGCGACTCTTCAAGAAACTCCGTTTCGAGCTTCACCGTCGGTTGATAAATCGTGCTGAAGACTCGTTTGATCGGTTGCACGAAGCCTATCGCGCTATATTCCATTCGAGAGGTCAGATTGAGACCACACCCCCAGGTCCTGCTGTATCGATGGACTCGGGCACCGCCGTAGAGCGCGACAAGGGCGAGCCCTAGAGTCGCTGTCGCTGCCAGGACCAGGCCAAGGACAGGGGAGGAGAGACTCGAAAATTCTACGTTGACCGGTGCCAAGGCCCATCCGCCAAGCGCCAGCATTTTCTCCGCGATTGAGATGCCGATCATTGAAGCGGTCACGCGGTCCAAGACGGGGACCACCAGCATGGGAGCCAGCCCCAGAGCGATACAGATTGCTGACAGGAAACCCATTCCCATGCGCATCGACCAAGGCACTTCTTCGGCATGTTTAGCGTGGGAACTGCGCGGGAGGGCCAGAAAGGAAATCCCGAAAGCTTTGGCGAAACAGGTTAGAGCAAGTACGCCGGTAAGCGCCAGCATGGCAGCCGCGATTGGGAGCATAAGCTTCATCAGTAGGGAAGGCATCTGGTAGCTCAAGAAGAGGCTTTGGAAGACCAGCCATTCGCTGACGAAACCATTGGTCGGCGGCAGCGCGGCGATCGAGACTGCGCCGATGAGAAAACAGGCGCCGGTCCATGGCATGCGACGCAGGAGGCCGCCGTATTCCTCCATGTTGCGGGTATGGGTGGCGTACAGCAGTGAGCCCGCGCCAAAAAACAGCAACGCCTTAAAGACAGCATGATTGATGGTGTGATAGAGACCCGCGATGAGCCCTAGCGCGGCCAACTCCTCGAGACCATAGCTATGAAAAATCATACCTGCGCCGATCCCGAGCAAAATGATCCCGATGTTTTCGACGCTGTGATAGGCGAGGAGGCTTTTGAGGTCGTGCTCCATTAATGCGTACATGACGCCGAGTAATGCCGAGAAGGCGCCGATGACAAGCACGGTGAATCCCCACCACCAGGGAAACTGTCCCCCGAAAAAGTCAAAGTACACTCTGATCAACGCATAGATGGCGGTCTTAATCATGACGCCCGACATGAGTGCCGAGATATGGGAGGGTGCAGCCGGATGGGCATACGGCAACCAGACATGAAGCGGCACAATGCCCGCTTTGGTCCCGAACCCGATCAGCGCTGTCAGGAAGGCAATCGTTCTCATGCCGTCCGTCAAGGGTTGCTCCGGATGACGGAAGGCATCAAAAGAAAAGGATCCACTTCCTTGAAAGAGCAGAAGAAACGTCAGGATGATGAAGGCGGTCCCCACGTGGGTCATGATCAGGTAGAACAAACCGGCATAACGTACGTCGGTCTTCTCATGCTCCGTCACCACGAGGAGATAGGAGAACAAGGACATCACTTCCCAAACGATCAGGAAGAAGAATCCATTGTCGGCGAGGATGACCAGTGTCATCGAAAGCAGAAAACCATTGAAGAGTGAGCCGAGCAACGCGATTGAATCCCGTCCGTAGTGTCTAGTCACATATCCGAGCGCATAGACGGAGGCGGCCAGGCCGACCAACGAAATCATCAGCAGAAAAAATGAGGCAAGAGGGTCTAGTCGGATGGCGAAGGTGAGAAGGGGCAGAGTTGAGGGAACAGACATCGTGAATGGTTCGGGCATGAAAAGGTTTTCGATGCCGAGGCAAATCCCCCCAGTCCCTGCAAAGCCCGCAAGGCCGTGAGCGACAAAATTTTGCAGCCTTGGCTTATTGGGAATACAGAGTGGGAGAAGCAGTCCGGCCGCATAACCGATGAGAGTGAAGAGAAGCAGAATC
>DASTQY010000079.1:0-5947 GCA_035761525.1 Nitrospira sp.
TGTGGTGAGGAGCGGAAGGGGTGTCGAACTGAAGGATGGAACAGCGTATACGGTGACGGTCGCGATGCGCCAGGGCGAAGAGCGGGCGGTTGGTCCTCTCCTACAGGCCACGCCAGAAGCGAATTGGTTCAATTGGAACCAACTCAACAACTTGATGTTGGCCTTGGGTTTCGGAGGCCTCGTGTTCTATAGCATCAGGCATGCGAAGCGAAATGACATTTTTTTGCGTCGCATCCCCGGTCTGGACGCCGTCGATGAGGCAATCGGCCGCTCTACCGAATTGGGCAAGCCGATTCTGTATCTGACGGGTGCCCATGACATGAGCGACCCTTCGACTATCGCGGCTGCGGTGATTCTCGGGCGTGTGGCCAAGCGCACCGCCGCCTATGAAACGGAGTTACTGGTGCCGCATCGTGATCCCATCACGATGGCCGTGTGTCAGGAAATCACCAAGCAAGCCTATCTCGAAGCCGGGAAGCCCGATCTCTTCAAGGAGGACGCAAACTTTTTCATCACTGCCGACCAGTTCAGCTATACGGCCGCGGTGGACGGCATCATGCTGCGAAAAAAACCCGCCGCGAATTTTTTCATGGGCTCATATTTCGCCGAATCGCTGCTCCTGACTGAAACCGGAGCCAGTACCGGTGCGATCCAAATCGCCGGGACGGACTCGGACCATCAACTGCCCTTCTTCGTCACCACCTGCGACTACACGCTCATCGGTGAAGAGTTGTATGCCGCGAGCGCCTATCTCTCCAGGGAGCCGATTCAGATCGGCACGCTGCGCGGACAGGACATCGGAAAGGCGATCGTCTTGACCGTCATCATGATCGGCACCCTCATCGCCACGATCGGGGCGCTGACCGGTTCGTCATGGCCCCAGCTGTTCCTGGATCTCTTCAAGGATCTCAAATGATCTTCTTGCGCCGCCGCCTGCCCTTGCTCATTACGATGATCACTGGTCTCTTGTTTGCCGCCCAGTACTATGTGCCGCATCCGGCGTCCGAGTTGCTTCTGACATCGGCCACCAAGTGGCTGCAGATCATCGGCGGGTTCGCGTTGGTCTTGGGGGTGACCAGCCTGTTTCATCAGCATGCTGTGAAGATCAGGCGTCAGGAGGCAGGCTGGGGATATAGCCTCGTGCTCTATGCCGGCATGCTGGTCACCATTGCCGTGGGGCTCTGGGCCGGTGGGAAGGAGAGTCTGGATGGCACCATGACGGCATTCGGCTGGATCTATACCTATATGATGGTACCGCTGCAGGGCACGATGTTCGCGATCCTGGCCTTTTTTATCGCGTCTGCAGCCTACCGGTCGTTCAGGGCCAGGAGTCGAGAGGCGGCAGTTCTGTTGATTGCGGCGGTGATCGTCATGATGGGCCGTGTTCCCTTAGGCGAGTATTTGATCCCGTTGAGCGGCGACGTCTCGCAGTGGATCCTCAATGTGCTGAATGCCTCAGTCCGTCGTGCCATTTTGATCGGCGTGAGCCTTGGCGCTATCGCGCTCTCCTTGAAGATCATCTTCGGCGTCGAACGTTCCTACTTGGGCGGAGGGAAAGAGTGAGAACTGCATCCTTCCGCTGCGGGAATGTAGCGCAAGCCGCCCAGTGTTCGCATGTCGGGATGGGTGAGTGCGAACCGTCCTGCTCGGCGCCGCCCCTCATAGATGGGCGGCAGGAAGCGAGAGGAGGTATGGCATGACCTTCTCCGAACGAATGCTGAGAATCGACCGGCGGATCATCTTTATGGTGATCGGACTCTGTACGCTGTTGCCGTTGCTCTACCCGGTGGGGTTGCCGATCAAGATTTCTCCCGAAGTGCGCAACGTCTACGATTACATCGAGTCGTTGCCCGAACGATCCGTGTTCCTGCTCTCTATCGATTTTGATCCGGCATCCAAGCCCGAGCTGCATCCCCAGGCCATTGCTTTGCTGCGCCATGCGTTCCGGAAGAATTTGCGCGTTGTCGCCATGACGCTCTGGGTCTCAGGGACCGGAATGGCCGATCAGTTGCTGAAGCAAGTTTCGAGCGAAATGGGGCGGGAGCGGGGGAGGGATTACGTGTTCCTCGGATGGAGCCCCGGTGGGTCAGCCGTGATCATCAATATGGGTCAGGATCTGTATACGGCATTTCCCAGCGACTACGAAGGTAAGCCGACCAGGGGTATTCCGGTACTGGAAGGCGTGCATAGCTTGAAAGACGTCACCTATGCCATCAGTCTCGGCGCCGGCAATCCCGGGGTCGAGGCCTGGTATGTGTACGGGAAGGACAAATACAAGTTCGAGCTGGGCGGAGGCTGTACCGGCGTCATTGCACCCGGCCTGTATCCACTCCTCCGCAGCGGGCAGATCAACGGTTTGATCGGAGGACTGCGCGGGGCGGCTGAATATGAGAGCTTAATCGGGCAAAAAGGGCGGGCGGTGGCCGGAATGGACGCGCAGTCGGCGACCCATCTGGCGATCATTGTGCTGGTCGCGATGTGTAATCTTTTCTATTTCTCACTCCTGCAGCAGAAAGGCCGAGGATGAGGCGCAGCCTCAATCGGTGTCGGTGACTGATATGGATGCCACCATCCTTGGTGCATGGATGGCCACGGGGCTGACGCTGTTCATCTTTTCTTTTTTGTATCAGGATAATCCGCTCTTCAAGCTCGCCGAGCATCTGTACGTCGGCGTGTCGGTCGGGTACACAATCGTCAAGGCCTATGACACCGTCATCGTGCATTTGATCGTTAAACCGATTGTCGAGGAAGGGCAGATCGCGCTCCTCATTCCGGTGGCGATCGGCTTGCTCATGCTGACGCGCTATGTCCCGAGGGGGGCCTGGATGTCGCGCTATGCATTCGCCTTTATCGTGGGACTCGGCAGCGGGCTTGCGATTCCGCGCACGATTTCCTCATTCATCCTCAAGCAGGTCGAGGATACGATACGACCATTATTGGCTCAAGCGGGCGGGGACGGCCTGACCTTTTCGCTGAATCTCCTCAATCCGTCCAGTAGCCTCAATGCGGTGATCATCTTGGTCGGCGTCAGCACGGTCCTCTTCTATTTTTTCTTTTCCATTGAACATAGCGGCCCGGGCAAGATTGTAGCGAGGACCGGGATTGTCTTTTTGATGATCGCGTTCGGTGCGGCATTCGGGTACACCGTGATGGCACGTATGTCCCTCTTGATCGGCCGACTGACCGATCTCATCGAATTCTCCGATGTCTCTTACGGTCGACCCACATGGTGGCTGCTGATTTTGACCATCGGCGTGCTCGTCCTGTTGGCCAGACGCGTCCCCAACCGACCTCCCGATCTTCCCTAAAGACCGTCGATCCAGCAGTTGCAGGTCTGGAAAGTGGTTCGTTAGAATGCCGCTTTGCCTTGTGAGGAGACATGACGACCGGCACCGCCAAAGATCCTCAGCAATACCCCGTCTTGCGGAATCTCCAGTTCTCCCCGATTAAAGAGGGAGAAGAGCAATACATCGTGCTCTGGGACCCCAGCGGATTGAGCAAAGAAAAGCTTGTCCTGCCGCTGAATTA
Source organism: Nitrospira sp. (assembly GCA_035761525.1). Taxonomy (GTDB): domain Bacteria; phylum Nitrospirota; class Nitrospiria; order Nitrospirales; family Nitrospiraceae; genus Nitrospira_C. The sequence continues at coordinate 3,529 of DASTQY010000079.1, forward strand.
CTTTTTTATCATTCAACACTTTGATGGCGAGCATTCCCTGCAGGAGATCGGGGCGTTGTATTTGAAGCGCTTCGGTGAGTTTCTGATGCCCAACAAGGTGGAGCAATTGATCGGCGATCTCGACGTTAAACTGTTTCTCGAAGGAGAGCGCACGGAAGGCGCGAAGGAGCAGGCCCGCTTGGCCTACCGGCAATCTCCAATTCGTCCGGCGGCGTTCGCGGGGAAAGTCTACGAAGCAGACGGAGCCAAACTCAAGAAGCAGATCGATGGCTTCTTTGCATCCAAAGAAGGGCCGGATTTCAAACCGTCGGACAATAAGGGCAAGCTCATCAAAGGTCTGCTTGCGCCGACATATGACCTCAAACAGGCAGGCCCCATCTATGCCTGGGCCTATAAAGAATTCCAACAAGCTCAACAACCGGACGTCGTCGTGATCATCGGCACGGCCCACGCCGGCCTTGAGCACGTGTTTGCCGTGACAGACAAAGACTTCGAAACCCCACTTGGAGTTGTGGCGGTGGACCGTGCGATCACGGACCGGCTCAAGGCTGCGGTGCCCGACTATTTTTCCGAAGAGGTCGCTCATCTCTCGGAGCATGCCATCGAGTTTCAATTACCGTTCCTGCAAACGACCGCCGGCTCGACGACACCGTGCTCCATCGTGCCCATTCTCTCCTCCTTCTCGGCGATGAGCCTGACTGATCCATCGGTGCGCGTAGCGGTCGATCGATTCCTTGCGGCGTTGAATGAGGTGATTGCGGACTCCGGCCGGACCGTTTGCGTGATTGCCGCCGGAGACCTCGCCCATCTGGGAATGCGTTACGGCGACAGTGCCCCGCCGACCGATTTCTCCTTCCATCGGGCCATGCAGTATGATCTCGAAATGCTGAAGTTCGTTGAGGAACTGAAGGCAGATGAGTTTGCCGGATACATTCAGAAAGAAAAGGACCAGCGCCGGATCTCCGGCTTCTCGCCCATCTACAGCCTGCTTCACCTCATACAGGCTGAACGAGGACAGGTGCTTCGATACGACCGAGGTATTGCCGACCAGTACAACTCGACGGTGACTTACGCGTCCATGTCGTTCTTCTAGCCGCCTGCCCGTTCGACCTCTCTCCAGCCGAGTCACCGTTTACCGATGGTGGAGTTTCGACATCAGCGTTTCGTACAATACCCTGGAGTGAGGGGAGACAGCCGGTGAGAATACGCAAGATTCGTGGACGCATTGTCTTGGCAATTGTCCTGGTGGGATGTATCCCCCTGGTGATCGGCCTGGTGCTGGCCTATGTCTCCGGTATGCAATCGCTGCGGGATGTGATCGGCGGCAACCTGCAGGCAGTGGCCGTTCAAGCTGCCGATCGTGTGACCATGTTGGTTCAAGGGGAGGTGCGCAATGCTAGGTTGCTGGCCTCGGCGCCCTTACGCGTGCGCTTGCCTGTTCAAGTGGCCAACTCGGACTATCCTCCCGATCAGGAAAGCGCGAGGCTCTTGATCGGCCACCGGGCCCTGCTCTGGGAACAAGGCGGAGACCATGCCGCCTCCTTGTTGAATGCCGAACTCTCCCGGTTTCTCCTCGAGACCAAGATCCGGGACGGAGAAAAAGTGATCGGAATCATGATTCTGGACCGGTATGGAGCGCTCGTTGCGGCTAGTTCCGAGCCGGACAAATATTTTTTCGGGAACGAGTCCTGGTGGAGCACTCTGGGTACAGGGGGGGAACAGCTGTATCTCAGCGGGCGAATTCCCGCGGAAGAGGGGGCATTCAGAGCCTCCGATGAAACGCTCGATATTGCGATCCCCATTCTCGACGACCGGCAGCAGCAGATGATCGGGGCGGTGATCGCGTCTTACCGTTTCGACAGTTTATTTGCCATGATTGCCCAGATCCAGATCGGCCAAACGGGCCACGCGATGCTCTTCGATGCAGCGGGCCAACCGCTGGTTTGTCCGATTCTCGCGCGCGATGCCCATCGCATCCCCAGTCAGCTGATGGCCATGATCGTGTCCTCCGATCCGGGCTGGGCCGTGGCAGAGGACGATGGTCATGGCGCGTCCGACACTGTGGTTGGATACGCGCCGGTGAACGGGCTTCAACTGCCTGACAATTCCTGGCACATCTTTGTCAGGCAACATCCGAGTGAAAGCTATGCGCCGATTCATGACCAGGTGAGAAATCTGGCTGCCATCGGTCTGGTGATGCTCGGCCTGTTGTGGGCCATGGGCCGGTATGTTGCGACCCGGATCGCGCGCCCCATCCAATTGTTGCACAGCGGGGTGGAGGCGATCAGCCAGGGCACGTACGATCAACCGATTAACATCAAGACCGGAGATGAGTTTGAAGATCTCTCCGCCGCCGTCCACCGCATGGCCGATAGGCTGAAGGCCTCCCGTGCAGAGCTCGAAGGCCTCAATCAGGATC
>DASTQY010000080.1:0-13002 GCA_035761525.1 Nitrospira sp.
CACCGGTGGAGAGGCGTCGAACTCCTCAAGTGGTTGAAAATTCACCGGCAGATTAAACAGATAATCGGACACGGAGCGCATTTTGACATGGTGATACTCGACGATCCAACTCCCGTCCTTCTTCGCCAGCTTCATGGGAAACTGCAAATCGGTGGCGACCCATTGGTAATATTGTTCGATGTGCTCGCCCCGCTTGGTCGTGACTTCATACAGAGTCGTGGGATGTCCTTCGCGGATCTCGGTCCCGATTTCCTGCCGCGAGACCTCTCCATCGAGTCCAGCTGTGACCCGCAGATCCTGGTCGGCGTCGTACGGCAGTGTCTTGAAATGTTTCATCCGAGATAACAGCAGCCAGACCAGATGCTTATCCTTGCGGACGATGGTGACGTTGACCGGTCCAAGCGAATGGTGTTCGATTCGCCACATCTGATCTCGATAATAAATAAATGCTTTGTGGGTCCGACCGTCGATCTTGGTGATTTGATCGGCGGTAAACTCCAGCGCTGAAGCGGTAGGCGTGCCTGATCCCATCCCCAAAGTCAAGGACCAGACAAGCCAAATCCAGCGTCGCATCATCCCCATGCTAACATACCGCTTGCGACCGCCCATGCATCTGACCTCATCACGAATGGATGGTCAACACGCCGGCGCCGTTAATGGCGCCGGACTTGAGCGCCTGCAAGGCGCGGTTCGCCTGAGCAAGAGGAAATCGTTGCGTGCGGGGCCTGATGGGAATGGCCGCCGCCTCACGCAGGAGATCGAGTCCGTCCTGACGGGTATTGGCAGTCACGCTGCGAATGACCCGCTCTCCAAAGAGATCACGATCATACTCAAGCGGTGGAATGGTGCTCATATGGATCCCTGCCAGCGCCAGGGTCCCGCCTCGTTCCAGGGCCCGCAAGGCAGGAATCACCAATTGTCCGGCTGGAGCGAACATGATTGAGGCATGCAGGCGAACGGGAGGAGCGTCTGAGGCGCCTCCGACCCAGGCGGCGCCCAGATCCCGAGCCAACGCCTGATGACTCGGATTGAGGGAACAGACATAGACCTCACATCCCCAATGTCGTGCAAGCTGGATGGCAATGTGTGCGGACGCACCAAATCCATACAGACCAAGCCGCTGGCCGGGTTGAATCTGGCTCAGACGCAAGGCGCGATAGCCAATAATGCCTGCGCAAAGCAACGGAGCAGCTTCTTCATCGGAAAATGCCGGAGGTATCGGATAGGCAAAGGCTGCCGGGAGCACCGCATATTCCGCATACCCGCCGTCGACCTGATACCCGGTGAATCGGGCGCTCAGGCACAAGTTTTCCCGGCCGCTTCGGCAATATCCACATTGGCCACAGGTGCCCTGTAACCAGGCGACGCCAACTCGCTCTCCGATAGTTCGTTCGTTGACACCGGATCCCAGACGGCTGATGAGTCCAACCGCCTGATGTCCGGGGATGAGGGGGAGCTTGGGACGTTCCAACTCGCCCTCGACGACATGCAGATCCGTCCGGCAGATACCGCAGACGGAGACGCGGACAAGGACTTCACCGGAGCCAGGCTCCGGCATGGGCACATCGTCGAGCCGGAGTGGATCGCCGGCTACATCCCGCGGGCTGCCAAGAACCATCGCCTTCATCATTCGCAGCGTGTACCGAATTCACCGAGGAGACAAGACCACTGCTCGCCACCATCAAGCGCCTTGCTCCAAACCATGCTGAAATCCTTGCGGTTACTTTTCCTTCCGCGTTGAACCCGCCCGCATATTCCCTGTAATTCTCGTGTCACGCTTGATTGCCTTCACGATTCCAGCGCCCAGACCCACCTCTATACATCCCTGGTAGTCAGTGAACTGTCCCGTCGTGCTTGAAGCAAACATGTGCGAAACAAGAAATGTGATGGGGAATGTTCCGATCCTCATTGCCAGAAGGCAAGTTCTGCCTGGGGCACGGAGCAGTCGGTGAGTAGGAGAAGAATTGCCCGCAAGCCGGAAACGCCGGCGATCATACTGTTACGGGACATCTATTTTTTCGGCTGCGCCGGTGCCTCGAGTTTCCCATTCGAAGAATTGCCGACAGATTGCACTTCGCGAGCGCTGGAACGGGCTCCCGTTCTCATGCGGACATGGACGTCAACCGGCTCATCGCCCACCTCCTCGGGCAAGGGAGGGAACGGCTGAGCGTTTACGACCGCATAGATCCCTGCCTCGTCGATTTCCCGCGCACCGGAGCCCTTTTCAATTTGAATCAATTGTGCCCGCCCGTTCGGATAAAGCTTGAAGCGCACCCGGACAGTTTCGCTGCTGGGACTGCGCCGAACCCCTCGCACCTGTCGCGCCCAGCTGCGACTGACGAGGAGGCTGACCTGTTGCCAATAGGCCTTGCCCTGGCCGGGATCGCCGAGCGGCATCAAATCTTCTTCGAGCAGGGAACCCGTCGAGACGGGAGCGACGCCGCTCGGTTGCAGCTCATCGACGATCAAATCACCGGTCGACGGCTCCTCAGGACGCACGACGGGGGGCTCGCTCGTGTCACTCGACGGCTCCTGGTGGTCTAGCGTCACATAGACGATGCGCTTCATGAAGCGTTCCAGCTTCTCCGGACGGGCCCTGGCGAACGTCACCTGGATGCGCGCGGCCTTTTGATGAACCGACGTGCGGCTCGACGGCATGGGGTCGAGGGTGACCTCCGCTTTGAGTGCGGACGATTCTCCGTCCGGTTCGAGCGTAATAAGTTGGGGCTCGAACAGAATGGATTCGCACAACGCAACGATCGGCCCGGTGCCCTGTGTCACCCCGCCCAATGTAATCACCAGCGCGACGGGTTTGCCAGTCTGCAGATCGCCGCTGGCATCCTGTTGGTTGAGTTCAAAGCGGGCCCAGCGACTGCCCGAACCCGCCGCTGACGAGGGCGAGATGGGGGTGAGGAAAGAGCCGCACAATACCACTCCAATCCCGAATGCTCCTATAAGAAGCATGAACTTTCGATGATGCGGCGGCGCGCACATAAGCGGGCATCCTACCGAGGCGACAGCGCTCGCGCAACCCGTAATTCTCCTGATGTTAGGCAAGCTGAGGCGAGTCGGATACAATAGAGCCATGCGTGCGCTGATGAAAACCGCCCCACAGCCGGGGTTGACTGCGACGACCTGTCCCGATCCGTCACCGGGACCACACGAGGCAGTTATTCGCGTCAAGGCCACTTCGCTCTGCGGAACGGACGTTCACATTTACAATTGGGATCCCTGGGCTCATAGCCGCATCCACCCGCCCCGTATCATTGGCCATGAAATGTGCGGTGAGGTCGTGGAAGTCGGCTCTGCCGTGATGCTGGTGAAGGTCGGCGACTATGTGGCCGCAGAGTCGCACATCACGTGTGGGTTGTGTTTTCAGTGCCGTACCGGCCAGGCGCATGTTTGCCGCAATTACAAGATTCTCGGTGTGGACCGCGACGGTTCGTTTGCGGATTACGTCGTGTTGCCGGAAAACGTGCTCTGGCACACGTCGCGAGCCATTGCGCCGGAGTACGCCTCGCTCCAGGAGCCGTTGGGCAATGCCGTCGATGCCGCCCTGGTGGAGGATCTGACAGGCCATACGGTCCTGATCACGGGTTGCGGACCCACTGGCCTCCTTGCCGCGGCCGTCGCGCGGACGTCCGGCGCAGCCACCATCATTGCCTCGGATATCAGCGAGTACCGCTTAGGCTTGGCCAAGCAGGTCGGCGCCGATCACGTCTTGAACGCCAAAACCGAGACGGCCGCGTCGCTGCACGAAGCCATTGACGAGATCACCGACGGCGAGGGCGTCGATGCCTCCCTTGAAATGTCCGGCAATCCGGCAGCGCTACATCTCGCCTTCGATACCGTTAAAAACGGCGGCCGAGTTACGCTTTTTGGCATCCCCACCGGCCCGATTACCTGCGATCTTGCAAACGACATCATCTTTAAGGGCATCCGCGTACACGGGATCACCGGCCGGCGGCTCTTTGGAACCTGGTATCGGCTGGCCGGGCTCTTCAAGGCAGGATTGAACATCAAGCCCATCGTGACTCACACGTTCCCCATGAGCGATTTTGCCCAGGGGTTCGATCTCATCAAGACGGGCCAATGCGGAAAGGTCGTCCTCTTTCCGTAAGCAGCTGACCTGCTTCAACGACACGTACGTGCTGGTGAGCTCATGGCTGACTCCACCCTCAAACAGATCGTCAGCGAGCAGTTGGCGAGCATCCGCGCCAAAGGCCTCCATAAATCGGAGCGGCAGCTTTTGAGCCCGCAGAACGCAGATATTTTCGTCGCCCAGGGCCGTGTCTTGAACCTCTGCGCCAACAACTACCTCGGGCTGGCCAATCATCCGCGAATCATCGAGGCAGTCATCAAAGGCCTGCGAGATCACGGCTACGGCATGGCATCAGTGCGGTTCATCTGCGGGACGCAGGACATTCACAAAGAGCTCGAACGTGCGATCAGCACGTTTCTCGGGACTGACGATGCGATCCTCTACGGATCCTGCTTCGATGCGAACGGAGGACTATTCGAGGTACTGCTCGATGAACGCGACGCCGTGATCAGCGACGCCCTGAATCATGCCAGTGTGATTGACGGCATCCGCCTCTGCAAAGCCAAACGATTTCGCTATGCTCATTCCGACATGGAGGATTTAGAAGCGAGGCTGCACGAGACCCGGCCATACCGTCTGCGTCTGATCGCGACAGACGGCGTGTTTTCCATGGACGGCGATCTGGCGAGACTCGATCAAATCGTTGAGCTCGCGCAACGTTTCGACGCCGCGGTAATGGTCGACGACAGTCACGCCACCGGCGTGATCGGACGAACCGGCCGAGGGACTCCGGATCACTTCGGCGTCGCCGATCGTGTCGACATCGTGACGAGTACCTTGGGTAAGACATTGGGCGGCGCGACCGGAGGATTCACGGCGGGACACGCCGGGGTGATTGAGCTCCTCCGTCAGCGTTCGCGACCCTATCTGTTCTCGAATTCGCTGCCTCCGCCGATAGTGGCCGGGGCCCTGCAGGCCCTCGCCCTGGTTGCGGAAGGTGATAACCTGAGAGCACGGCTGAGTGAGAACGCCGCGTTCTTTCGCGCCCGGCTTACGGAACTGGGTTTCCGGCTCGTCCCAGGCCACCACCCCATCATTCCTGTCCTGTTGGGAGAGGCGTCGCTGGCCACCTCGATGGCGGATCGACTACTCGAGGAGCAGGTGTATGTCGTGGGGTTCAGTTATCCGGTCGTGCCGGAAGGTCAAGCCAGGATCCGCGTGCAGATGTCGGCCGCCCATACGCACCAACAACTGGAGCAAGCCGTGGCCGCCTTCGCCAAGGTAGGTCGGGATTTAGGTGTGATTTCGAAGCGGTGAGGTTTCGGGATTATTCCTGAATCGCTCTGGCGCGGGATTGCAGATACGCGTTCCTGACGGCGGTGTAGAGATCGAGCGTCGCTTCCTCAACGCCCTGGAATTTCTGCAGGTTTCGTGACCGTTCGTTGACGATCTCACCGACACGGGCGCCAATTTGAACAAACGTCGTCGTCGTACGATTTTTATGCGCGATCAATGATGGTACGCCCTCGACTTCGATAATAGGCGCAACCAGCCAGTTGATCGGATTGAGAAAGATATCGGCAACATAGCCCGTGAAATCTCTGACCGTAAACGGCTGAAGGAACGGGATGATCAGATAGGGTCCCGGTTTCACGCCATACGAGCCTAGCGTTTGTCCGAAATCCTCTTCCGGCGTGACGAGATCGACTTCTTTGGCTAGATCCAGGAATCCAGCATACCCCACTGCGGTATTGATCAAGAAGCGTCCCACCTCGATGCCGGCGCCTTTGACTTTCCCTTGAAACACATTATTCAAGAACCGCTGCGGGAAGCGGAAGTTGTAGAGCATGTTGCTGATGCCGACTTGGACAAAGTCGGGCATGATGAAATCATAGCCCTGCGCCACCGGTTTCAGCACGTAGCGATCTACCTGACGATTAAATTCAAATACCTTCGTGTTCAAGGATTCCCAGGGATCGTACTCTTGCTCGGCTCCCTCACCGGATTTCGCGAAGGGGTCATACGTGTCGTCCCCACCGCCGTCCGATGCCTGCGATTGCCTGGCCGCGACTGAGACGTCCGACACGGCGACGTCCCGGAGGTCAGCCACCAGGACTAAAGACACCGGCCCACTAAGGGTGATAGAGGATTGACTCTCCGTCGCCTGTCCCGTTGTTGCGACTGCGACGCAGCCCGTCAGAAGGACGTGCAGGCTTAGCACCGAGAGGATCACGCGGGGCCACGAGATCCTCACATTTACGCTCCAGAAACGAATGATAAGGGCACCGACGGCCGGGAGGCTGCGGGGTGGCGCTGCATGGTCGCGCACTGTACCAAAAGTTCCACGCTCGCGAAACCATTTTTTGTGTTACGAGCGGATCGCGTGACCGGCGAAGTCGCTGAACGTCTGGAAGTACCGCATTCCACCGACCTGATAGGTATTGTTATGGGCGGCGCCGTTGATCACATGAAACATCTTGGGTTGCTTCGCGGCTTCATAGACCTGGCGCCCCAGTTCAACCGGAATGATATCGTCCCGATCGCCGTGAATGATCAGTTTCGGAAGAGAGAGTGCCGGGAGTCGATCGATTAATCGAAATTTTGCCCCGAGGAGCCAATGGAGCGGTAGGCCGCCATAATAGTGCTTGGCAACCGCTTCGATCGACGGAAATGCGGATTCCAGGATGAGGCCTGCTGCGGGTTTGTGGCTGGCCAGATCCGCCGCAACGGCCGCACCAAGTGAACGTCCGAAAATGACGAGTCGCTCAGGTTTAAGCATGCGCCCACGGACCAGGTAATCGTACGCACCGATCGCATCCTGATACAGCCCTTCTTCGCTGGGCCGGACATTCTGGCTTTTCCCGTACCCACGATAATCGAACAAGAAGACCGACAGATTCTGACGAAAAAGCAACCGGAGATTGTCGAGCCGATTGACAATGTTTCCGGCGTTTCCATGGCACCAAATTACGACAGGGCGGTCCGCGGGCGCTTCAACATACCACCCGAAGAGTGTGGCGCCATCCGCCGCCTTAAACCAGACGTCCTCGAGCGGAAGGCCGCTGGCAGAGCGCCAATCCTTCTCATGCCAGCGTTCAGGATGAAAGACGAAGAACTGGTCAAGGATGTTCATGGCCATACGACTTTAATTTATGCGCGTCGTCCCCGGACACGGGAAATATCCAAGACGACATCGAGATGTTACAGGTTTTTGACTTCCCGAGTACCTAGGAGGATTGGAAGGGAAAAGAGTCCCGTCGTCTTGAGATCGACCTGCGAACGGATTGCCCTTTACCTTATTAGAGGAAGATAAGAAGAGCCGAGACCAGCGGGCTCCGACGCATTCAGACCAAGATACGCCGGAGCCGCAACCCGGAACGACGTGTCTATTTGTTGGCGACGGCAGTGCCTTCCACTTTGAAGATAAATCCATCGAGCACGACTGCATAGAACCATTGCTCCGAGATCGTCACATCCGTGAGTCTCGTCCCGCCTGCTTTTGCAGCCGCCTCCCGCATGGCGTCTTCAAACCGCGTATTTTGGTTGATAGGAATGAATCCAAACAGCATGATTCCCGTGCTGGTAGCCTCGGTCTTTCCCAGAGCCTTTTCATTCGGACCGATCGGTGCAGACGGGAATTTCAGAGGAGTCGCGACGCACGCCGTTAAGAAGAGACACATTCCGAATAGTACACCAACAGCTTTCATGGGTTTCTCCCTATGTGGGTAGGATTACTTGTTCGTGACAGCCGTGCCTTCTACCTTAAAGACATATCCGTTGATCACATAACCCCACCACCATCGTTCGGAGATCGTCACATTCGTCAACCTCGTCGCACCGGCTTTTTGCACGGCCTCATTGTAGGCTTCGACGAACCGGTCGTTTTGTTGAATCGGGATGAATCCGAACAGCAGCAGGCCCACATGATCACCCCATGTTGGTCCCAGCGATTTCTCACCCGCCGCAATAGGAGCGGTTGGAATTTGCACGTGTGTCGAGTGACATGCCGCGGTGCCGATAAGGAGTACGGCGAAGAGGACCATGCCCACCAGTCTCATGTTTCCCTCCTTGCTACGGTGACCGTTCCCAAGGTTGCTCTTAGTGAGAATTGCGGCGCGGAGACTACCACTTAGGACAGAATCGGTCAACACGGGTGCTGAAAGAAGCTTCTGATCCGTTTGACGCCCGCTAGCCAACCTCGCGTTTCTTGGGTATACTCCGGCGACGGTTTCCGAAGTTTGCCAATATCTTTCCAGATGAACAGCCTCTCTTCTATCGTTGAACCCTGCACATGTTGTGACGTGTTGGTGATCGGAGGTGGACCGGCAGGCTCCACAATTTCGGCGTTGCTCGCGGAACAGGGCTGGAACGTTCACGTCCTGGAAAAGGACTCCCATCCCCGATTCCATATCGGGGAGTCTTTGCTTCCTCAATCAGTTCCCATGCTTCGACGGCTCGGGGTGTTGCCTGAGGTGGAAAAGATCGGCATCGTCAAGTACGGTGCCGAACTGGTATCACATCGCTTTGGCCGGTCGCAGATGTTCCATTTTGCAAAGGCATACGATGACTCCCAGCCCTATGCCTTCGAAGTGAAACGGGCCGAATTCGATGCCATCCTGGCCCGCAACGCGACGCAAAAAGGTGCGCAGTTTCATGAAGGGGTAAAAGCCCAACGGGTCGAATTCCGCCCTGGGCGGACGTCATTGGTCTGCGCAGAAGATCGAACGGGGCATGTTCGAACGTGGGAAGCCCGGTTCATCGTTGATGCAAGCGGGCGTGACACATTTTTGTCCGGACAATTAAGAGGCAAGCACCGCAGCAAGAAGCACGGCAGCGCCGCAGTCTTCAGTCATTTCGAAGGAGTCACGAGACTGACCGGATTGGACGAAGGAAACATCACGGCTGCCTGGCTCGACGATGGCTGGTGCTGGATGATTCCGTTCAAAGATGGAACGATGAGTGTAGGCGTGGTGTGCCACCCCGATTACATTAAATCCAGGAGGACTCCGCTCGATCAATTTCTCCTGGACACTTTACGACAATCCCCCCCCATTGCCAAACGTATGGAACGAGCCAGGCCTTTGACGCCCGCATACGCTGCAGCCAATTTCTCCTACCGTCGTGACACGATGTCGGGAGATGGATATTTGATGATCGGGGACGCCTTTGCCTTTATCGATCCGGTGTTCTCCAGCGGTGTTCATCTCGCGCTGAACAGCGGGACCCTGGGCGCAGGGGTCGTCGATGCATTTCTGCGAGGCTCGCCAGAGTATTCCGTCCGGCGGAAGCATTTTGAGCGGATGGTGAGACGAGGCATCGACACCTTTTCCTGGTTCATTCACAGATTCAACCAACCTGCGTTTCAAGCGCTGTTCGTGTCGCCTAAGCGTCCCCCGAAGATTGAACGGGCCGTCCTGTCGTTACTGGCTGGAGACGTCTTCGCTCAATCGAAGATGCGCTTCCCTCTTTTCCTTTTTAAAGTTGTCTATTACATCGTTTTCATGTTGAATTGGAAAGAAAACTGGAGCGTGGCCCGCAGGCGTAAGCGTGGCAGCCGCGCCACGGTAACCGAAGTGACCGACTACGCCGTGAAGTCGGCGTCAGCATAGGGTCAATCCGATAAATGGGCATGCGACACCGTCAGGCGTCCTCTCCCGCGTCCGCGCAGCGGGTTCTCGAACCCACGGGTCACGTCAAAATCAGTTACCTTGAGCCGGATGAGCTTGTCCGGCAATTGACGACATCGGAGACCTACCCGCTTGCCGTCGTTTCGTTCGGTCTGCCTCTGCCGTTTTCCCTGCCCTGTCCGGTCGTTCACCTTGATCTCCCGCTGTTGGATCGATCCCGCCGATGCGAACTTTGGAGCTGCGATCAGCCGGTCCGCGTGTACCAGGAGAACGGGGTTTCGGTAGCCATGAGCGGCTCTTTGCTGTTCGGCTCCATTGCCGTGCCGGAAGATCCGGACTTTGGTCTCGATCGGACCACTGAAATTGCCTACCGTCGCCTCCTTCAGCAACTGCTCGAATCAGGATTCCCACATTTATGGCGGATCTGGAATTATTTTCCGGGTATCAATCAAGACCAGCATGGCCTGGAACGGTACCGGTTGTTCTGCATCGGACGGCACCAAGCCTTGGCCGACACATTGCCGGGGTTTCCTGCCTCACTGCCGGCCGGTACGGCTGTGGGAACCCAAAGCGGCCCACTTCAGATTTATTTCCTCGCCGGCGCCCATCCAGCCTTGCATCTTGGCAACCCACGTCAAGTGAATGCGTACGACTATCCAAGCCTCTATGGCCCTCGCAGCCCCTCGTTCGCTCGTGCCAGTCTGTACCGCTCGGACAGCGCCACGCAGTTGTTCATCTCCGGTACGGCGAGCGTTGTCGGGCATCAGAGCCAGCACAAGGGTTTAGCCGACCTCCAAGCTCGAGAAACGATGACGAACTTGCGGGCGCTGCTCGACCGTGCCCATTGCGTTCCGGCCAGCCTTGAGCGAGAAGCACGGTTACAATCGATCTTCAAAGTATACGTGCGAAATCGAGATCATCTCGATGCCGTACGTCGGGTCACGGACGATCCGTTTTTTGCTTCAAGCCACCTGCTCTATCTTCAAGGCGATCTCTGCCGCAAGGAATTGTTGGTCGAAATCGAAGGGCTCGTCACTGCGGACTGATGCCTTTCCCCTTACTCTGCACGCCATACGGAAACCGGTTGAACACCAAAATGAACCTCATGCAGCGAACATCAGTAACTACCGTCGGAATCTCCGACTCATTCCATGCGAGAACATGCGATTTTTCACCCCTGAAACAGTTGCACTTCACCATTGATTGCGATTGGGTGCCGGGATCGGAGAAAGGCCTCGAAGCTCTCCTCGATTGTTGCGACCGTTATAGAATGACGGCGACCGTCTTTTTCACAGGGCGTTTTGCCGAGGCGTATCCCAGCCTGGTGAGGGGTTGTCACGAGCGCGGACATCAATTGGGGACGCATGGATGGGCTCATGGCGGCCTTGAAGAGGACGAAGACTTTCGAACCGCCGGGTACGATCAGCAACGAACCTGGATACGGCGGGCCACTCAAGCCGTTGAGCAGGCTGCCGGTGTTCGCCCCGTCATTTTCCGCGCCCCGAATCTTTGGATCGGTGAAACCACCTTGCGGATCCTTGAAGAAGAAGGCTATCTCTACGATTCTTCGGTCCCGGCCAGGCGCTTTGACTTGGGATTCGGACGTGTCCACTATCTCAAGTACTTCTGGGCTCCGACCCAGCCTTATCGGCCATCTGAAGCGGACCTGGGCAAACCGGGCGCCAGTGCCATCACAGAAATACCGCCGTCTGCCTTTCTGTTCCCTGTCAATATGGCAACGCTCCGAGTGCTGGGTTTGCAGACAGTCGGTAAAATGATCGCCTGGATCGGGCGGGCATCCCGGCACCTGGTCTTTTACTGCCATCCATCGGAATTCATCCACGCGAAAGACCAATCGTTTCCGAAAAGCATGTCGAAATGGAACACCAGGGGGATGGGTCCCAAAAACTTGTGCTTGCTCGAAGCGCTGCTGGATTTTCTCTCTTCCAGACACTTTGTGCCCACCCCCCTTATCGGCAGCGCGACCACCCATCTTGACGTGAGCCGTCCAGTCGTAATAAGAGCTAGAGCGTTCTCCTGAGCCGTTCTTTCAATGGGAGGTCAGCCATGAAGAGAGTAAGATGGGCGACAGTAGCCGCCTGTGTTGCGTTGGTAGCCGTGATCGGCTGCAGAGGCGGGGGGCAGGTTTATCAAGTCAAAGATGCACCCGTGCAAACTGCATCAGGAAAAGACCTGAGCCTGGAAGAGATTCGAAAAGAGATTATTGCGGCAGGAGTCGCAGCCGGCTGGCAAATGGCGCCTACCAAATCAGGCGAAATTATTGGGACTCTCAACATTCGCAGCCATCAAGCCGTCGTGTCTATTCCCTATACCACCAAGACCTACAGCATTCTCTACAAGGACAGCTCGAACCTCAAGTATGACGCGAACGCGCAAACCATACACGAGAATTATGCCAGTTGGATCCAACGATTGGATGGCGCCATCCGCTCGCGCTTGGCCGCTGCAGGAAGTTAACTCCTCACGGGCACAACAGACATCATGGGACGATCGGCGAGGACCTTGCTAGCTGAGCCGGCCGGCAGACTGTTTGCGTGGCATTCGACTTGCCCGTGAGAAAGCACCATAGTCCGCTCAGATACATCCCTCGCTTCATCAGCTTCCATGACACCATTTTTGTGATCCGAAGCGCGTCCGCGAGCGGTCGGAAATTGCTGGGGCGCTGACCGGCGCGCGCCATCGCCGACACCGGAATATTCCGGCACGGAAATCCGCGTCTTGCTGCCTCGATCAGGATTTCACTTTCATAGACAAAGCTCCGAGGGCGGTCATGTCGGAGCACTACCTCACGTAGCAAGCGGGCCGGATACGAACGGAACCCCGACTGCGTATCCTCAATCCGCACGCCTGCCGCCCAGCCGATCCAGAAATCAGCCATGCAGTTGGCCCAATAACGCCCAGGAGATATCTTCCGATGCTCGCGTTTCCGCGCACCGACAAAGAGCGTCTCAGGATTGTCCTGCACTGCCGCAACAAACCAGGGAATCTCCTCCGGCCTGTGCTGCCCATCTGCATCGAGCGTAATGATAGCGACCGCTCCATGACCCAATGCTCGCTGGAATCCGCGCCAAAGACTTTCTGCCTTCCCGACATTACTCTCATTTCGTAGAACCATCACGTCCAGACCTGCCAAGCTCTCGGCGGTGTTGTCGGTTGAGCCGTCGTCCACCACAATGACCTGTGCACATTGTTGGCGCGATCGCTTAGCCACTTCCCGTACCGTCGCGGCTTCGTTGTATGCCGGAATGACGACCCAACAGCGATCGCGTTCGCAGCCGCGTATGGCGCTGCCTTCTGTCGGTCCCAGGGCGA